>JABEVI010000250.1 GCA_013044085.1 Steroidobacteraceae bacterium | reverse complement strand
CTGATCCCGTTCCTCGAGCGCCCGCGCCAGGTACTCGCCGCAGGCCAGCGCGCGCGTGCATGCCTCGAGCGCGAGCGGCTCGAGGACCGTCGAGCCGAGCCGTATGGCGATGCGCAGCGGTCCGCCGATGAGCGCATCGGCGCGATCGGCCAGGTCCTCGCGGCGTGTGAGCGGCTGCCCGGTGATGCGTGCGACCGCGGCATCGATCGCTTTCTCCAGTGGATCGAACGCAATCTCGTCGGCGCCGGGCAGGGACGCAAGAAAGCGGCTGACCGGATGTACGGGGCGTGCCATGCTGAGCCGTCGCATCTCCTCCTGCCACCAGGCGAGCTTGCCGGCGGCGGTCGCCGGGTCCACCCCGGCGTGCATGGTGGCGCGCCATTCGGCGAGCAGCGCGTACACCGCGAGCAGTGGGTCGCGCACGGCAGCTGCGCTGAACAGCCAACTCAAGTGGCGCGGGCTGCCCGGCGGCAGCGCGCGGCGACGGTAGGTCTCATCGAGCCTTGGCATTTCGAGCGCCGCTCTTACGAACGCAGGAGCGGCATCAGCCAGTCGGCCAGATCCGCCGGCGAGTCGATCTCGCCGTCCCCGCCCCAGGCCACGATATCCTCCTCGGCGTCGAAATAGCCGTATTTCGCAACCAAGGCGGGCATGCCGGCGGCGTGAGCCGCCTGCACGTCGCGCTCGGCGTCGCCGACGTAGATGCACTGCGCGGGGCTGACGCCGGCGAGCCGGGCCGCGTGCAGCAGCGGCAGCGGATGCGGCTTGCGTTCGGCGAGCGTATCGCCACAGACGACGCATGCGAAGCGTTCGCGAAGCCCGAGTCGCTCGATCAACGGCTCGGTGAGCCATGTGGCCTTGTTGGTGACGATGCCGGCCGCGAGGCCTCGCGTTGCGAGCACCTCGAGCACGCGCTCCATGCCCGGGAAAAGGCGGGTCTCGAGGCAGATGTCGGTGCCGTAGATCTCGAGAAAGCGTCTTTGCAAGGCGCGAAACTCGGAGTCCTCGGTGTGTGCGAACGCGACCCGAAGCACACCGGTGGCACCGTGACTCACGCGCGGCCGCACCGCCGCGAAGGGCTGTTCCGGCTGGCTCCGTTCGCGCAGCAGGGTATTGAGCGCGCGGTGCATATCCGGCGCGGTGTCGAGCAGCGTGCCGTCCAGATCGAACAACACCGCCCGCAGATCAAGCGTTCGCAAACGCTCAGGTATCGGCACGGCGGAAGTGCGCCAGATAATTAACGGTGGTCCGCGCCGACAGGCCGAATGAGCGCGAGAGAGGATCGTAACCGATGCCGGCGAGTTCGCGCAGTACGAGGCCCGTCGCGCGGCCCCACCGTGCGAGTTCCGAAGGCCGGATGAACTTTGCGTATTCATGGGTGCCGCGTGGCAGCATGCGCGCGACGTACTCGGCGCCGACGATTGCGACCAGAAATGCGCGCCAGTTACGGTTCAGTGTCGACACGATCAGATGACCGCCGGGGCGAACCAGGTCGGCGAGGGCCGCGAGGCAGGCTGCCGGGTCCGGCACGTGCTCGAGCATCTCCATGCAGGTCACCACGTCGAAAGACTGCGGTCGTTGCGCCGCCAGCGCCTCGGCCGAAATCGACAGATAGGCGATCTTTATGCCGGACTCGGCCGCATGCCTCACGGCGACCTCCAGTACGGCCGGCGCGAGGTCGATGCCGAGAACATCCGCGCCGGCCCGGGCCATCGATTCGCAGAGGATGCCGCCGCCGCAACCGACGTCGGCGACGGCCTTGCCGGAAAGGCCGGTGGCGCGGCGCAGGAATTCCATGCGCACGGGGTTCAACTCGTGCAGCGGCTTCGAGGGGCCGTTCTGATCCCACCAACTGCCCGCGAGCCGGTCGAACTTGCTCAACTCCGCGGGATCCGCGTTTTCGCCCGAACCTGACATCGGATTCAATCTCCTGTGAAGAACGAAATCGCCGGGCACCGCGCGCGTGCCCGGGCACCGGCACGGGCGGGGTCGGCGTGCATGCGCCGATTATATCGGCTCGAGCGTGCGATGAGCTTAAGAAAACCGACATATTGTGCTAAACTGGCCGGATGCCAAAGAAGCGCTCATACCCGCCAAAGCGCGTCCCATCGTAAGGCCCACCCAGGAACCCCGGACTCGAGCAAATGGCCGAGATCGCACGCGAGATTTTGCCCGTCAATCTCGAAGACGAGATGCGCAAGTCGTACCTGGATTACGCGATGAGCGTGATCGTCGGACGCGCATTGCCGGACGTGCGCGACGGTTTGAAACCGGTGCATCGGCGCGTGCTGCACGCGATGCGCGAACTGAACAACGACTGGAACAAGGCCTATAAGAAATCCGCCCGCGTCGTCGGCGATGTCATCGGCAAATACCACCCGCATGGCGACGCCTCGGTTTATGACGCCATCGTGCGCATGGCGCAGCCGTTCTCGATGCGGTATCTGCTCGTGGACGGGCAGGGCAACTTCGGTTCCGTCGACGGCGATCCGCCCGCGGCGATGCGTTACACCGAAGTGCGCATGTCGAAGCTCGCGCACGAGTTGCTCGCGGACATCGACAAGGAAACGGTTGACTTCGTCCCGAATTACGACGAGTCCGAGAGCGAACCATCGGTGCTGCCGACGCGGATACCGAACCTGCTGGTCAACGGTTCCTCGGGCATCGCCGTCGGCATGGCGACCAACATCCCGCCGCACAATCTCGGCGAGATCGTCGATGCCTGCATCGCGCTGATCGAGAACCCTGAGATCACACTCGCGCAACTGATGCAAATCGTTCCCGGGCCGGATTTTCCGACCGCGGGGCTCATCAATGGCGCCCAGGAGATCGTCGCCGCCTACAAGACCGGACGCGGGCGTGTGCACGTGCGTGCGCGCACCCACATCGAGGACGTTGGGCGCGGCGACCGGCAGGCGATCATCATCACCGAACTGCCGTATCAAGTGAACAAGGCGCGTCTGATCGAGCGCATCGCCGATCTCGTGCGTGAGAAGCTGATCGAGGGGATCGCCTCGGATGGCTTGCGTGACGAGTCCGACAAGGACGGCATGCGGGTGGTGATCGAGTTGAAGCGGGGTGAAGTGCCGGAGATCCTGCTCAACAACCTGTACGCGCAGACCCCGATGCAAACCGTCTTCGGCATCAACATGGTTGCGCTGGTCGATGGTCAGCCGCGCCTGCTGTCGCTGAAATCCATGCTCGAGGCGTTCCTGCGACACCGGCGCGAAGTGGTCACGCGTCGTACGGTGTACGAACTGCGCAAGGCGCGGGAGCGCGGTCATGTTCTCGAGGGGCTCGCCGTCGCCCTGGCGAACATCGACGAAATCATCGCCACGATCAAGGCATCCTCCTCGCCCGCGGAGGCGAAGACGGCGTTGATGGCGCGCACCTGGACAGCCGGTTCGGTGCCGGAGCTGCTGGCGCGCGCCGGCGCGATCAGCACCCGCCCGCCCGGCGAGGCCGCCGGCTTCGGCATGGTCGGCGGCGGCTACCGACTCACCGACATTCAGGCGCAGTCGATTCTCGAGATGCGCCTGAACCGGCTGACCGGCCTCGAGCAGGACAAAATCGTCGCCGAGTATCGGGAACTTCTGCTGCTGATCGCCGATTTGAGCGACATTCTCGCGCGACCTGAGCGCCTGCTCGGCGTGATTCGTCAGGAACTCGAGTTCATACGGGCGAATTTCGCCGATCCGCGGCGCACCGAGATCGTGAGCACTCACGAGGATCTGACGATCGAGGATCTCATCTCGCCCGAGGACGTCGTCGTCACGCTGTCGCATGGCGGCTACGCGAAGGCGCAGCCGGTGACGGACTACCAGGCGCAGCGCCGCGGCGGGCGCGGCAAGGCCGCGGCGAGCGTCAAGGACGAGGATTTCATCGACAATCTGTTCGTTGCCAACACGCACGACACGCTGCTCTGCTTTTCCGACCGCGGCAAGCTCTATTGGATCAAGGTCTATCAGTTGCCTCAGGCGAGCCGCGGTTCGCGCGGCAAGCCGATCGTCAACCTCCTGCCGCTCCAGGATGGCGAGCGGATCAGCGCGACGCTGCCGATCAAGGATTACGAGGAGGGCAAGTTCGTGCTGATGGCGACGAGCTTCGGCACGATCAAGAAGACGCCGCTGGCGCTGTTCTCCCGTCCGCGAACGAACGGCATCATCGCGATCGCGCTCGAGCCCGGCGATCAGCTGGTCGGCGCCGCGATCACCGACGGCAGCCGCGACCTATTGCTCTTCACGACCGGTGGCAAGGCGATACGCTTCAACGAGGACGAGGTGCGGCCGATGGGACGTGAGGCGGCCGGCGTGCGCGGCGTGCGCCTCGGCGAAGATCAACGCGTGAACTCGCTGATCGTCGCTGGATCCGGGCTGATCCTCACCGCCTCGCAGAACGGCTACGGCAAGCTCACCCCGCTCGAGGACTTTCCGCGGCATGGCCGCGGTGGGCAGGGCGTGATCGCGCTGCAGGTCACCGAGCGCAACGGACTCATGGTCGGCGCGCTGCAGGTCAATCCCGACGACGAGATCATGTTGATGAGCCAGGCTGGCACGCTCGTCAGGACGCCGGTCGCCGACATATCCGTGGTCGGACGCAACACCCAGGGCGTGCGCCTGATACGACTCGAGGAAGGCGATCAGTTGTCGGGTCTCGAGCGCATCGAGGGGCTCGTCGGCGGGGACGAGTCGGACGGCGAGACCCCGGGCGGCGATCCAGGCGCGCCCGCGGCGGCACCGTAGCGGAGGGTGGGCGCGATGCGGGTCTTTAATTTCGCGGCCGGTCCGGCTGCGCTGCCTACGGAAGTTCTCGAGCAAGCGCGCGATGAACTGCTCGACTGGAACCACGGCGGCATGTCGGTGATGGAGATCAGCCATCGCGGCAAGGCGTTCATGCGTGCCGCCGCCGAGGCCGAGGCCGATCTTCGCGAGTTGCTGGCGGTGCCTGCGGGCTACAAGGTGTTGTTCATGCAGGGCGGCGCGAGCGCGCAGTTCGCGCTGGTGCCGATGAATCTGAGCGCGCCGGATGCGACGGTCGATTATATAAACACCGGCCATTGGTCGGGCAAGGCGATCCACGAGGCGGCCCGCTACTGCCGTGTGCACGTCGCCGCCGACTGCGGACCGGCGTACACCGCGGTCCCCACTCAGGCACAGCTATCCTTCAGCGGACGCGCCGCGTACGTTCACTACACGCCGAACGAGACCATCGGCGGAGTCGAATTTTCCTACGTTCCCGACGCGGGTGATGCGCCGCTGGTCGCGGACATGTCGTCGAACATCCTGTCTCGACCGATCGACGTGGCGCGGTTCGGTTTGATCTATGCCGGTGCGCAGAAGAACATCGGACCGGCGGGGCTTTGCATCGTGCTGGTGCGCGAAGACCTCATCGGGAGCGCGCGCGCCGACACGCCGAGGGTGTTCGACTACGCGGCGGTCGCCGCGGAGGACTCGATGCTCAACACGCCGCCGACCTTCGCCTGGTACATGGCCGGCCTCGTCTTCAAATGGCTCAAGGCTCGGGGTGGACTCGCCGGCATCGCCGAGCACAACCGCGGGAAGGCTGCGCGTCTGTATGCGGCGATCGACTCCTCGGGGTTCTACCGCAACGAGGTCGCCACCGAGGCGCGCTCCCGGATGAACGTGACCTTCCACCTCGCACGACCGGAGTTGAACGAAGAGTTTCTGCGCCGGGCGGAGGATGCCGGCTTGAAGAACCTCAAGGGACACCGCATCGCCGGTGGTTTGCGGGCGAGCATCTACAACGCCATGCCGGCCGAGGGAATCACGGCGCTGGTCGAATTCATGCGCGAGTTCGAGCGCGCGCACGCCTGAACGGTTGAACAGAATGGCAAGCCGCAAGAAGAATCAAGACCCGGGCAAGACATCCGCGCAGGCACGTCCGGGCGTCAAACCGCAGAACACGGACCTCGCCGCGATACGATCCAGCATCGATCGGATCGATGCGCGTATCCAGGCGCTGCTGAGCGAGCGTGCGCGATTCGCCCAGCAGGTGGGCATATCCAAGAGCGCCACCGGCAAGGCGGTGGATTTTTACCGCCCGGAACGGGAGGCGCAGGTTCTTCGCAAGGTGATCGACCGCAATCGCGGGCCCTTGCGCAATGAGGAACTGGCACGCCTGTTTCGCGAGATCATGTCCGCGTGCCTCGCGCAGCAGGAGCCTTTGAAGGTGGCCTTCCTCGGTCCGGAGGGTACTTTCAGCGAAGCGGCCGTCTACAAGCAGTTCGGTTCCTCCGTGCGTGCGCTGCCGCTGCCCGGGATCGACGAGGTGTTCCGCGAGGTCGAGCGGGGCGATGCGGATTTCGGGGTCGTGCCGGTCGAGAACTCGAGCGAGGGCACGGTGAACCACACGCTCGACCTGTTCGTGAATTCGCCGCTGAAGATCTGCGGGGAGGTCGAACTGCGCATCCACCACAATTTGATGGGAAAAATGAAGCGGATCGACGCAGTCAAGCGTGTCTGCGCGCACCCTCAATCTCTCGCCCAGTGCCGGGGCTGGCTCGACGAGCACCTCGCCGAAGCTGAGCGAATCGCCGTCTCAAGCAATGCCGAAGGCGCGCGGCGGGCGCGCGATGAGCGCGGCACGGCGGCGATCGCCGGTCGGTCGGCCGCCGAGATCTATGGACTGGATCTGCTCGCGACGCAGATCGAGGATCGTCCGGACAACACGACCCGATTCCTGGTGGTCGGCCCCAAGCTGTTCAACGCGAGCGGCGCCGACAAGACGACCTTGCTGCTGTCGGCGACCGACACGGCTGGCGCGGGCACGCTGTTCCGCCTCCTCGAACCGCTCGCGGAGCATCGCGTCAACATGACTCGGATCGAATCGCGGCCGTCGCGCCGGAAAAAGTGGGACTATGTTTTCTTCATCGATGTCGAGGGACACATGAGCGAGCCGGCGGTCGCGGCGGCGCTGGATGCGCTCGCTTCCAGGGCGTCCCTGTTCAAGATCCTCGGTTCCTACCCCCGGGCGGTGCTCTGATGCGCATATTCGAGGCGCATCCGTCGCGCGCAATCGGCGGCAGCATCGCGGTGCCCGGCGACAAGTCGATTTCGCACAGGGCGCTGATGTTCGCGGGTATCGCCGACGGCCGCAGCGAGGTTCAGGGCTTCTTGGCGAGCGAGGATTGCCTGGCGAGCATGCGCGCAATGCAGATGCTCGGTGTGTCGATCGAGCGAGTCGAACCGACACGTGTGATCGTCGAGGGCGTCGGTATGCGCGGCTTGCGCCGCGCTCCCGAGGTGCTGGACATGGGAAATGCCGGCACCGCGATCCGGCTGTTCACCGGCCTGCTCAGCGCTCAGTCCTTCGATTCGACTCTGGTCGGCGATGAGTCGCTGATGAAACGACCGATGGAGCGAGTCGCGAAGCCTCTGCGCGAGATGGGTGCCGATGTCAGGACGCGGGGCGGCACCCCGCCGGTCGAGATCACCGGCGGGCATGCCTTGCGCGGCATCGACTACCAGCTGCCGGTGGCGAGCGCACAGGTCAAGTCGGCGATTCTGATCGCCGGGTTGTATGCCGAGGGACCGACCCAGGTGAATTCGCCGGCGGTTTCGCGCGATCACAGCGAACGCATGCTGCGCAGTTTCGGTGTGCGCGTCGACGTGGATGGATTGAGCGCGAGGTTGCATCCGCCGACGATGCTGCATGGCCAGCGGCTGCAGGTGCCCGGTGACTTCTCCTCGGCGGCTTTTTTCATCGTCGCCGGTCTCATCGGCGCCGGTGCGCAGGGACTGCTGATCGAGAACGTCGGCTTGAATCCGTCGCGCACCGGCCTGCTCGACATCCTACGGCGTATGGGCGCCGAGATCGACATCCTGCGACCGCGGCAGAGTGGTTCTGAGCCGGTTGCGGATCTGCGCGTCCACCGCTCAGACCTCGTGGGCGTGACGGTGCCGAGGGAGTTGGTGCCTCTCGCGATCGATGAATTCCCCGTCTTGTTCGTGGCCGCAGCCTGCGCACGCGGCGAGACCTGGGTCACCGGCGCCGAGGAGTTGCGCGTCAAGGAGAGCGACCGGATCGCGGCCATGGCCGCGGGCTTCGCCACGCTCGGCGTCAAGCACGAGGTTCTGCCGGACGGGATGCGCCTATTCGGCATCGGCGGGGAGCCCTTCGGCGGTGGCGAGATCGACAGTTTCGGGGACCACCGTATTGCGATGTCCTTCGCGGTTGCGAGCCTGCGCGCGCGTGCGCCGATCCGGATTCGCGACGTGGCGAACGTCGCCACCTCCTTCCCGGGCTTCGGGGAACTGGCACGGACGATAGGGATCGATGTCCGCGAGATCTGATTGCGGCGACGCAGCGTGTCGTGCGCTCCAGCGGGCGCCGGTGATCGCGATCGACGGACCGTCCGGGGCGGGCAAGGGCACCGTGAGTCGTGCGCTGGCGCGTGCCCTCGGGTGGTCCCTGCTCGACAGCGGTGCGCTCTATCGATTGGTCGCGCTGGCCGCCCGGGAGGCCGGAATCGACCTCGCCGACGAATCGGCCGTCGCGCGTGTCGCGATGACGATCGAGCCGAGTTTCAGCACCGCGGCGGCTGAGAAGGAAACCGTTCGGCTCGGCGGCCGTGACATCACCCGGCTGATTCGAACCGAACAGGCGGGCAACGACGCCTCGAAAGTTGCCGCTCATGCTGCTGTGCGGCGCGCGTTGCTCGATCGGCAGCGTCGCTTCGCGGTTCCACCCGGACTGGTTGCCGATGGGCGAGACATGGGCACGGTCGTCTTCCCAGACGCCGACCTGAAGATCTTTCTTACCGCGAGCGCCGAGGAGCGTGCCGCAAGGCGGCATAAGCAGTTGAAAGAACAAGGGGTTACTGCTAACCTTGCCGCCCTTTCGCTGGAGATCGCGGAGCGCGATCAACGAGAT
>JABEVI010000056.1 GCA_013044085.1 Steroidobacteraceae bacterium | reverse complement strand
TGACCATGATCATGGTCACCACCATGGGCATGCGCACGAGCCGCAAAAGGATTTCAGCGCGGCGTTCGCGATCGGCACGCTTTTGAATCTTGGCATCGTCGTGCTGCAGGTCGTGTACGGTCTCATCGCACACTCGACCGCCTTGCTCGCCGACGCGGGCCACAATCTCGGCGATGTCCTCGGCCTGCTCGTCGCCTGGACCGCCGCCTCGCTCGCCAGGCGGCCGGCGACGGCGCGTTTCACCTACGGCTGGCGCGGTTCGTCGATCGTCGCGGCGCTGCTCAACTCCTCGTTCCTGATGGTCGTCATGGGCGGCATCGCATGGCAGGCCGTCGAGCGTTTCTCGGCACCGGTGCCGGTGCATGGCCGGATCGTGATGGCGGTCGCCGCCGCCGGCATCCTCATCAATGGCCTCAGCGCGTGGCTGTTCGCCGCCGGACGCAAAGGCGACCTCAACGTGCGCGGGGCGTTTCAGCACATGCTCTCGGATGCGCTGGTTTCCTGCGGTGTCGTCTGCGCCGGCGCGGCGATCGTCTATACCGGCAAGGCCTGGATCGATCCGGCGGTGACGCTCGTCATCGTTGCGATCATCGTTTATGGCACCTGGGGCTTGTTGAGCGACTCGTTCCGCATGGCGCTCGCCGCGGTGCCAGGCGGCATCAACCCGGCGGCGGTGAGTGACTATTTGTGCGGTCTCGCCGCCGTCAGCCGCATCCACGATCTTCATATCTGGCCGATGAGCACGACCGAGACGGCCTTGACGTGCCATCTGGTGACGCCGGGCGGGTACCCGGGCGATGAATTCACCCTGGAGATCGCGCGCGAACTGCAACGCCGGTTCAACATCCAGCACACGACCGTGCAGGTCGAGGTGACGGACGATGCGCGTTGTCAGCTCGCGGCCGCGCACCGCTAGCCAGCCGAACCCGGCTCGTCGCGCAACTCCCGGCTTTTTTGGGGCATTTTGAGTGTCAGAGCACAGACCCTACCAGGCACCGTCGATCGATCCGCGGCTCAAAAGGCGGGAGACGGCCCTTCCAATCCGGCCGCCAACAAGGTTCACTAGCGCTCCATGCCGGCGTGGGGTCGGCAGACACAGGGAGACCCGGGGATGAGCGAAGTGAGCGCCGACGGCGCGCCTCGTCGCGCCAAGCCATGCCGCGCAGCGCATTGCCGCCGCTTTGCGGCCGCCGGGAGTCCCTGAGCGGTGGCTGCCGGGCCAGGTGCCGCCAAGCTGCGGTTCGTCAAGGGCGACATCAACGGGTTTCTCGGACTGTCGGTCGACAATCTCTCGGTGCTCGCACTGCTCGCGGGCATTCTGGTGCAAGGCTACGGAGTGCCGGCGCGGATCGTGCTGGGGCGCATGATCCCGGGCACCGCATTTGGCGTCTTGGTCGGCGATCTGCTCTATACCTGGCTCGCGGTGCGGCTCGGGCGGCGCAGCGGGCGCACCGATGTGACCGCGATGCCGTTCGGCCTCGATACGCCCTCGACGATCGGCATGGGCCTGTTGGTGCTCGGCCCGGCGTTCGCCGCCATGCGCGGCGCCGGGATTGGCGCCGAGCAGGCGGGCCTGCGGGTCTGGCATCTGGGCATGGCAGCGACCGTGATCATGGGCTTGCTGAAGCTGCCGCTTGCCTTCACCGGCCGCAGGCTCGGCCGGCTGTTTCCGCAGGCGGGGCTTCTCGGCTCGCTCGCCGGCATCGCCTTGTTGCTGATCGGGTTCCTGCCGTTGATCGAATTGATGCAGGACCCGGTGGTCGGCTTTCTCTCGCTCGGTCTCGTCCTCTACACCCTGGTCGCGAAGGAGTCGGTGCCGGGGCGCATGCCCGGGGTGTTGTTCGCGGTCTTGGTGGGCACCGCTGTGTTCTACGCGATGCGCGCCGCGCATCTCGTCGGCGGGGCGTCCACCGCGCTGACAGCCGGTTCGTTCGCGGTGCATTGGCCGCATCCGGCCGTTGGCATGCTCGGTGGATTCGCCCTGGCCCGGACGTACCTGCCCTTGCTGGTTCCCTTCGCGCTGCTCACCGTGATCGGTGGCATCAACAATACCGCGAGCGCGAACGTCGCCGGCGATGCCTACGACGTACGCAGCGTGCTGCTCGTCGAGGCGATATCGACGCTCGTTGCCGGTCTGGCGGGCGGCGTCGCTCAGACGACCCCGTACATCGGTCATCCCGCCTACAAGGGCATGGGGGCCGGTGCGGGCTATACACTGCTCACGGGGTTGTTCATCGGCATCGGCGGCACGTTCGGGCTGATCTCGGACCTGCTGCGATGGATTCCGCTCGCGGCCCTCGCGCCGGTGCTGGTCTTCGTCGCGCTCGATATCACCACTCAGGCCTATCGGGCGACGCCGCTGCGGCATGCCCCGGCCATTGCGTTCGCGTTCTTCCCGGCGATCGCGCGCATGCTCACGATCGAACTCGGCGATCCGCGCTTCGTGGCGCCGGCGCTGTTCGCGAAGCTGATGAAGGCGCCATCGGCGGGACTGCCGCCGCTCATGGTCATCGTCGCGCTCGGCAACGGCTTCATCATCACCTCGATGATCTGGGCGGCCTTCCTGGTCGAGTTGATCGAGCGGCGCGTGCGCCCGGCGGCGGTCTACCTCGCCGTCGGCGGGGTGCTGTGCGCGTTCGGCATCATTCACTCGGTGCGGGCCGACGGCAGTATTTATCTTCCCTGGGACCTGCACGACGGGGAACGCATCGCGACGGCGCAGTTTTGCGGCGCCTATTTCGTGCTGGCCGCGGCACTCGCCGGATTATCCTGGCGCCGCACGCGCTAGGGCGGCGGGTGCG
>JABEVI010000249.1 GCA_013044085.1 Steroidobacteraceae bacterium | reverse complement strand
CCGAAGCGCCACAAGCTCAGGCAGAGATCACGCAACCTTCGATTCCCATTCGTGGGCATTCGACGTGAGCCGGAACCCTCGCATCACTGGACACGCCTGCTTTCGGCAAACCGCTGCAGAACGACAAAAAAACAGGGCACGAAGACCACGGCGAGAACGGTGGAGGCGATCATTCCGCTGAAAGCGGTGATGCCGATTGATTTGCGGGCGTTGGCCCCGGCGCCGGTCGCCAGTACCAGGGGCAGCACGCCAAAGGCAAAGGCAATCGAGGTCATCAAGATCGGCCGGAACCGCCGCCGCACACCGGCAATCGCTGCATCGATCACCGACAGGCAGTCATGCAGCCTGGCCTCGCGCGCGACCTCAATGACCAGAATCGCATTTTTCGCCGACAGCGCGATGAGCAGGATCAGCCCGATCTCGACATAGAGATTGACCGGCGCGCCGACCAGCCAGAAAACGCCGACAGGCCCCAGCAGGGTGAGCGGCACGGCGAGCAGCACGGCGACCGGCAAAAGCCAGCTCTCATAGAGAGCGGCCAGCACGAGGTAGACCAGCAGCATCGCTAGACCGAAGACCAGAAAAATCTGGCCGCCGACGATCCGTTGCTGGTAGGACATTGCGGTCCAGTCATAGCCGAAGCCGGGCGGTGCGTAGCGGCGCGCCACCGCCTCGACGGCGTCGAGCGCTTGGCCGGAACTCGCCGTCGCACCGGGCGTGCCGGTGATCGTCGCCGCCGGATAGAGGTCATAGAGCGTGATCAGCGGCGGCCCCGCGGTGCGGGTTACCTTCGCGATGCTCCCGAGCGGCACGAAGCTGCCTGTCTCGCTCTGCACGGGGAGTGAGTCAAGCGCTGCTGCGTTGTTGCGCGCCGTCTCATCGCCCTGCATGACGACTTGGTAGACCTGCCCGAAATCCACGAACTGGCCAAGATATGTCGAGGCAACGACCGCATTGATCGCGCTCGTCGCGGTCCCGAGGGAGACTTGCAGGGCCGCCGCTTTGTCACGGTCGACCGTTACGCGCAGTTGCTGCCCGTCATCGCGATACGAGGTAAAAATGCGCCCAACATCGGCACTCGCAGCACCATGCGCGAGAATGGCATGGGTGTAGCTGCCGAGGGCCGCAAAGTCAGCGGAACCGGCACGGTCCTCGGCCTCCAGCGTAAACCCGTTGCCGTTGCCGATGCCCTGGATCGGCGGCGGCGGTACGACGAGAATGTCGGCTGCCGGCGTCGCCGCCACGATGGCCTGCAGCCGCGTATAGGTCGGCAGCAGACCCTCAGCGGCGCCACGCTCGGACCAATCCTTCAAGATCACGTAGATCAGTCCGGCATTCGGCAGCGTTGCATTGTTGTCCTGCGGGGAGATCCCGGCCACGGTGATGACGTGCTCAACACCCGGCAGCGCGAGAATCCGGGTCTTCATTTCCGCCAGCACGGATTCCGTGCGTGCTAGCGCAGTACCGCTCGGCAGTTGCGCCGAGAGGATGAAATAGCCTTGATCCTCGACCGGTATGAAGGACGAGGGCAAGAGCGCAAAGCCGACGGCGCCGAGCACAATCAGCAAGAGTGCCAGCAAACAGAAATGACCCGAACGCGGCAGCATCCACCCGACCAGGCCGGTAAAGCCATCCTCCATGCGTTGATAGATGCGGTTGAACAGCCGGTAGGGCGCAGCGCGCTGTTCCAACGGCACCGGAGGACGAAGCGACCATGCGCATTGCGTAGGCTTGAGTGTCATCGCGTTGATGGCACTGATTACAGCGGCGGCGGCGATCACGAGAGAGAACTGGGCGTACATCCGTCCAGTGAGACCCGGCAGAAAGGCGGCCGGTAGAAATACCGATACGAGGACGAGCGTGATGCCGAGAATCGGTCCCGTCAGCTCGTCCATCGCCAAGCCCGCCGCCTCGGGCCCCGCTTTGCCGTCGGCCATATGGATCGACGCCGCCTCGACCACGATGATCGCGTCATCGACGACGATGCCGATCGCAAGCACGATGGCGAACAAGGTCGACAGGTTGATCGAAAAGCCGAGCGCCGCGATCGCGGCGAAGGTGCCGATGATCGTCACCGGCACGGTCGTCGCCGGCACCAGCATAGCCCGCCAATCCTGAAGAAAAACCACGATGACGAGCAGCACGAGCACGGCGGCGATGGCAAGCGTGGTGTAGACCTCGTGGATCGAGGCAGCGATGAATTTTGTCGTATCGAAGGGGATCGATGCTTTGACGCCGGGTGGAAACCTCGCGGCAAGCTGCGCCAGCGTGGTCTTCACCTCGTGCGCCACGGTGAGCGCATTGGCGCCGGGCGTCAAAAAAATCGCGAGGCCCGCAGACGGTCGGCCGTCGACCTTGAAGATGAAATTATAGGAATTTGCGCCCAGATCCACGCGAGCGATATCACCCAGGCGGACCAGCCGCGCGCCGGCGCCGCCCGGCGTCTTGACGACGATCGCCGCGAAGCCCGCCGGGTCGTGGAGCGCGCCATTGACGAGCAGTGGGTACTGCCGGGAAGACCCGACCGCAGCGGGCGGGCCGCCCAGCTGGCCGCCGGCGACTTGTAGATTCTGCGCGTGCACCGCGTTGATCACATCCTGCACGGAGATGCCGAACTGCTGCATCTTTCTCGGCCGCAGCCAGATACGCATCGCGAACGGGCTCGACCCGAAGACTTTGACACCGCCGACGCCGGGCAGGCGTGCGAGCGGCGCCTGCAGATGCAATACCGCATAGTTGGTGAGTGCGAGGTCGCTCAGCCGGTCGCCGACCGAGTTGAGCGTGATGATCTCCTGAATATTGCTGGAGCGCTTCTGGACCGAGACCCCCTCGGCCTGAACTTCGCCAGGCAGCGAGGCGAGGGCCGCGTTCACCCGACTCTGCACAAGTTCGGTATCCCGGTCCGGGTCGGTGCCGATATCGAACGTCACCGTCAACGAGTAGGATCCGTCCCCCGCACTCTCCGACTGCATATAGAGCATGTGATCGACGCCGTTGACCTGCTCCTCAATCGGCAGCGCCACCGTATTCATCACCGTGCGCGGATCGGCGTTCGGAAAGCTCGTGGTCACCTGCACGGTCGGCGGCACGACGTTCGGGTATTCGGAGACCGGCAGGTTATAGGCGGCGATTGCGCCGAGCAGCATCATCAGTATGGCGATGACATTCGCAAGTACCGGCCTATTGATGAAAAAGCGGGCGATCACGGAGCCCGCGCCCCGGCCGGCGCTTGCGTCACGCTCACCTGTGCCCCGTCGCTCAGCCGGCCGAGGCCGGACACTGCGACCTGCGCATCCGCCGGCAACCCGCGGACAATCGTATCCGCGCCGTCCGCCTGTCCCAGCGTTACCGGGGTGCGACGAACCCGCCCGCCATGAGCGAGCGTGTAGACGAAGGCACCGAGCTCATCCTGAAACACCGCCTGCGTGGGAACCAGCAGCGCCCTGCGGATGGGGGCGAGCGGCAGACTAAGATGCGCAAAGCCGCCCGGCATCAGCGTATTGCCGGGGTTGGCGACCAACGCGCGTACCTGCAGGGTGCCGGTGCCGGGATCGATTTGCGGAGCGACGTAATCGATGGTGCCGATGAGCACGACACCGCCGGCATCACCCCTGACCTGCACGTGCCGACCGAGAAGCGCACGTGGATCGGGTCCGACCGCCGCCACGTCCGACTGGCTGATATTGGCGGTGAGATGAACCCGATCGGTCTCGACCACGGTCGCGAGCGTCTGCGGACCGCTCGCACCGACGAGTTCTCCCAGCGATTGCAGATGAGTCGTCACCATCCCGGCGAACGGCGCGCGGATTTGCGTGTAGCTGAGGTTGATCTCGGCCTGCGCCAGGTTGGCCTGCTGCTGTTGGAGATTGCCCGCATCGGAATCCAGCGCCGCCTTCGCGGCATCGAGGTTGGACTTGGAGGTGTCGCCCTTCGCCGCCAGTGGCAGCAGCCGGTCATAGGTCGACTTCGCATCCAGCAATGACGCCTGCGCCGCCGCCACACCACCCTGCGCCTGCACGACCTTGGTCCGGTAGGGTGACTGCTCAATCACGAAGAGCAGTGTGCCGCGCGCGACGAACGCGCCGTCCTTGTAGTCGATGTGGGTCAGGAAGCCCGGAACCCGGGCGACGAGGTCGACGGAATTGACCGCCGTGACCGAGGCGACCTCATCGGCCTTTAGCGTGACGTCCGCGCGCACCGGCAACGCGAAGCCGACCTGCGGCGGAGGCAGTGGCGGCGGGGTTCGACGCTCGCAACCGCTCAAGGCGCCGAGCAACAACGACGCGGTGAGCCATGCCGTCCGACCGGACCTCACAAACGAACGTCCAGCACACAGGATGTGGCAGCGCTCGACCATGTGCGGTGAACAGCCCGGCGCATGATTGGTCTGCACATTCCTGAGAACACCGTTTATGATCATTTTTCGACCGTCGGTTGGCTGATCCAACCACCACCCATCGCCTTGAACAAATTGGCGGCGGCTACGAACCGCGCAAGGTTCGCCTGCACGCGCAGACTCTGCTCGCTCAAAAGCGCCTGCTCTGCGTTGGTCACACTGCCGACATCCACCGTCCCGCGCTCAAAATTCGCATTGGCGACGTCAAAATTCGTCCGCGCACTGGCAACGGCTTGGGCGTAGGCGGCTTCCTCGTCGGTGGTCTCATGCAAGGCAGTCAACTGCTGTTCGACATCGGTGAGGGCTTGAATCCAGCTTTGCTGATATCGCGCGACATCTTCGCGGAAGATCGCCTGGCTCTCCCGATAGCCGCCGAGCAGCAGGCCACCCTCGAAGAGCGGTTGAGTCATCGAGGCGACAGCGTTCTGCAAGATCGATTGCGGCTCGAACAGGCTGGAGAGCGCGGTACTCTGCCAACCGGTCGCGCCTGTCAGCGTGATCGAGGGCAGAGCCTGCGCCTTCGCTCCGGCGACATCCGCGCCCGCCGCCTCCAAAAGGGCTCGCGCCTGTGCGACATCGGGCCGCCGCGCCAGCAAGCCGGCCGGGTTCCCCGGCGCAATCGGTGGTACTTTGAGGCTGTCCAGGCCGCCCCTGATTGCGGGCAGGTCCTCGGGCGCGACGCCCACCAGGGTGGCGAGCGAGAGAGTCGCTTCCCGGGCATTCTGGCGCATCTGCGACAGGGCCGCCCTATCAGCCGCCACCGCCGCCTGCGCCTGTGCGACCCCTGACCGGTCCACCGTACCGGCGGCATATTCATCCTGCGCCTTCGTAAGCGCGCGCCGCGCCGTCACGACTTCGCGCCTCGCGATGGTGATCTGTTCCTGATCCGCGAGTATTTGAAAATACGTATCCGCAATGAGCGCCTCCACGGAAAGCGCGACGCTGTCCCGGTTGAAGCGGGAGGCATCCGCGTTCGCAATCGCGGCGCGGCGCTTGTCCAAATTCTTGCCCCAGAAATCAATCTCATAAGATGCGCTGAACGAGAGCGAGTAGACGTGGAGGTAGGAATCCATGCTCGGCAGACTTTTCGCGTTCAACCCGCCGAGCGGACTGCTCGCCTCGATCGCTTGCTTGCCGATCTTCTCGTCGACGCCGCCGCCGCCAACCGCGAACGCGGGCTGCCGCGACGCACCCGCGACGAGCAGGTTCGCATCCGCCGCCGCGAACTGCGCGGCAGCCGTCCGGATATCGGGATTTTTCACCTGCGCCTCGTGGATCAACCGGCACAGTTGGGGCGAGCCGAACGCCACCCACCAATCGACGGACGGCCATGGGTGGGCCCGCTCCACAGGCGAGGTGAATGCGACCGGAATCGGCAGATTGGGAACCGGAGGGCCTTTGATCGACACGCAGCCCGCTAGGTTCGCAAGCGTGATGACCAAGGAAAGCCGGCTGGCAAATGCGACGCCCAAGGAGCCGCTGCTCCGCATCCGAGCCATACACCGCCCCCGAATCCGCACTATAAAACCGCTTCAAGCACTTGGCGGCGCTCGACAGTTCGCTCGTTCAGGCCGGGGCTGCCAACGTCGCATGCGGCGCGAGCATCACGGCCATGCCGATCAATGCAATCGTTGCTCTCATCCTCAATCTTCCCTCCTTTAAGGTTGATCATTAGGATATCGGTCATGGCCGCAACGTCGCTACTCGCATTGCGCGCCCCAAAGAGGAAATAGCCATGCGCGGTCAACAATCTGAAATTTATAGAAAAAAGCCGCGCCAGAGTCGTTCGACCGACACTGTCGGAACGATTTTGGATGCCACGGCTCAGGTCTTTCACGTCGAGGGCGACGATGCATTCAACACCAACCGAATCGCCGAGCGGGCCGGGATTTCGATCGGCAGCCTCTATCAATATTTCCCCAACAAATTAGCCATTCTGCGCGCCTATGTGGAACGCGAACGCGATCGGACGCAACAGCGTTTGCACGAAGTCATCGCCGGCTCCGACCATGACGATCTTGAGGGGATGTTGCGCGAGATCATCACAATTATGACCGGGGTATTCGGAGGGCGCCCGCGACTGCACTCACTGCTTATCCGGCGCCTATGGAGCGATGAAGCACTGTTGCGAACCCAAATCACTGCAGATCATGTCGCCGGACTGCTGGAGAGCGAAATCAATCGAGGCCGTTTCCGCGGGGTGGGCCCGGTCTCTTCACTGCGCATGTTTGTGCTCGTCCGCTCACTGCTCAACACGGTTCGAGCTGTCGCCGTCGACCACACAGCCAATCGGTTTAAAACGCCAGACCTGCAAGCGGAACTACTCGAGTTGGCGCTTGCTTACTTGAAAGCATAGAGTTTTTCACAACGCGGCACGTAAGTCACGAACATGGGCGACGCAAGGGGCAGAATCACCTAATTGACCCGCCCCAATTCAATCGAGTGCCTCAAGTACTTCAGTGTTACTCCCATCGTTGCGCAACTTGCGAGTTTGCCGAGCCGGGCGCCAACCCAACGGATAAACTATAGGACGGTCCTTCAAGACTCGGCGAGATCAACATGCGCCTCATCGTACGACAAGCCCTGTTCGCAGCCGCATTGACCGCGACCAGTCTCACGGCGGCTCATGCCGGTGACAATCCGTTCCAGGATCTGTTGAAAGCGGTCGATGGGCCACACCATTCCGCTCAGCTCGGCAGGAGCCTGCCCACCACCGAGATCGCGGCCGCCCTCAGGGAGGCCCTGGCGACGGGCACCCAGAACGCGATCCGGAGCCTGGGCCGCAAGAACGGGTTCTGGAACAACCCCAAGGTCCGCATTCCGCTACCCGGCAAGCTCGAGCAGGCGGCAAACCTCGCACGCACGCTGGGCCAGGGTGCCCAGGTCGATGCGTTCGAACTCAGCATGAACCGCGCCGCCGAGATGGCAGTTCCCCAGGTCGCGCAGATATTCGGCGACGCGATTCGCAAAATGACCCTGAGCGACGCCCGCCGGATTCTCACCGGCGATAATCATGCCGCGACCGATTACTTCCGGCGCGTCGCAGGCCAGGCGCTGGCGGCCCGAATTCATCCGATCGTCGCCGCGGCCACCGATCGGGTGGGCGTAACCCGCAAGTACAAGGCGTTCACGTCGAGCGGCGCCGGCAGCGAGATCGGCGGCGCGCTCGGCGCCCTGGAATCATTCGGCGGCAAGCCCGCGAACCATCATGGCAGCCTGTTCAACCTCGACGATTACGTGACTCGAGAGACACTGGACGGACTGTTTACGGTTATCGGCGAGGAGGAACAGTCCATCCGGGAGAATCCCGCCGCGCGCGGCACCGCTCTGCTGAAGAAAGTCTTCGGCGGCTGAGCCGACAGGGAACGAATTGACCCGAGATCCGCCAACGAGGCGGCCACGGCTTGCCTCAATGGCGGGTGGCCGTCGGGCAACTGATGAGTTCACTGCTTTCACCCCGCCCCATACAAGCGAGTGCCACGAGCACCTCGTGGAAAGGTGGATTATCCTTTCTCCAGCCGTGTCGTGGCGCCAGGGTGGACAGCAGAGTTCTTGGGCGAGCGGCGATCTGCGGGTATCGCTAGAATCGCATCGTTCGCAAGAGGGTTGGGCATGCGTGCACTCGAGATTGGACACGACACGAATCACCGGACGTGGCGGTTTTGGCTGCCGCGATTGCTGATCTCGAGCGTCGTGATCGCGTCGTATGGCATGCAATGCGCGCCGAGCAATCGACTGCCTTTCCATGCCGCGTGCGATCGGGGGGTCTGCATGCTGGCGCCGATTCCGGCCGATGCGGCGGCGGCACCGGTGCACGCCGGCGACCACCTGCGATTCGCCGAGCAACACTTCGCGACGCGGGCGGCGTTGATCGAAGAGAACGTGCCCCGCCGCCTCACGTTCCCGCTCTCTGTGCATCGGGGGACCGCCGAGGTCCGCATCGCGTTCCACGCCGTGCGCGCCGACACCCACGGTCGAGCCGCGGGGCTGACCGTCGCCGCGTTCATCCTGCTGTTCGGACTCCTGATGCTCTGGCGCGGCGAAACTGCGGCGACCGCGGGACTGTGCCTGTTCGCTCTCAGTATCGTCGTAGGAGGGGGAGTCAAGACGATCCCGCTGGCGCCACCGTGGAACCTGGTCGCGAGCGGCCTATGGTCGCTGCTCGGCGGTCCGACCGCCTTCCTGGGACTCTACGTCACGGCCGCCGCGCTCGCACGGCCGCGTGGAAGGATCCGCCGGCGTCGGGGCGCACTCGTCGCCTACATCGGCGTCTTGATCCTGATGTACCTGAGCGAATTGCGCCCCGCGTGGGCGATGCTCGCCGGTCAACAGGCCTCGGGATGGTTGACCGCCGGAGCGATCCCGATCGCGCTCGGCGCGATCGCCTTAGTCGTCCCCTTGATCACCCTCATCCAGGGCTACCGGCACGGAGACGCGGAGAGCCGATTGCGGATTCGCTGGTTCATCGCGAGCGTCGTGTTGCTGTTGCCGCTGGTCGCGACGAACATGCTCGTCGGTTCCACCGACGCCGAACACGACCTGCTCCGATGGAGTCAGGTCCTGCTGAACGTCGCGATATTCACGATGTTGAGCTATGCCGCCCTCAGCCAAAGGCTGGTCGCGGTCCGCTTCGTCGCCAACCGGGCGCTGGTGTTCGGCTTGCTGACCGCCCTGTTGATCGGCACGCTCTCGCTCCTCGAGAGCTTGATAGAGCGCAGTGTGATCAGCAAGAATGCGGGGATGGCGCTCGATCTCGCGGTGCCGCTCCTCCTGGGCATCTCGATCCAACGCATCCACCGCTGGGGCGAGGACAGCGTCGAGCGCCTGATCTTCCGCAGGGAATACCGCGATCGCAACGCGATCCTTGCGTTCCTGCGGGACGCGGGCTTCGTCGCCCACCCCACGACGTTGTTCGAACGTACGACGGAGGTCTTCGCGTCCCACGCGGGCGGCCGAAGCGCGGCTCTGTACCTCATCGCGAACTCAGGGTACGAGCGCGTCGCGGCGAGCGAGACTGCGCGCGGAGCGCCCGCACGGCTACCCGTCGACGACGCGGCGATGGTCCGGCTGCGCGCGACGCTCGCACCGCTCGACCTGTCGACGGTCTCGAGCGCGCAGGGCGCGAGCGGTCTTGCGCTGCCGCTCGTGATCCGCGGACGTCTCGAGGGCGTGCTGGTCTGCGGCGCAAAGCCCGAAGGTCGGTATGCACGGGCGGAAGTTGAATTCCTCGACAAGGCCGCGACGGGGATCGCCGCCTGCATCGTCGCGCTGCGTGCCGAGCTGCACGGCCGCTTCGTCACGCGGGTTGCAGAGGGCGCGTTGCCAACCGACCAGGTAGTCCAGGAAGCGCGGCGTCTGGTCGCCACCTGAGGGTGCGGGCGGCCGCGACGCCGGGCACGCCCTCCAGTTGCCACAAGGCGATTCCGTAGTGTTCGAGACCACGGACGCATTCGCTGCATCGCGAATTAGCGCCGCAAGCAAGATGGTGCCTACCGCGCATCGTTAAATGACACCGACACGTGCACGCGGTGGCTCGTTCGCAGTAATTCACCATTCCGCGCCAACGCCTTCGGTCCTCGATTGGCCCTGACTGTGACGGCGAAAGGCGGCACGGTAGGATCGATCGATTGCCGAGGCCTTGTTGGTTTAGCTCGCGGTGACCATTTTCCATGTAGTCGTGTATCGCGCAGCCGAGCATGGGCACACGGATCGGTATCCGTTTCGACAATCACTCGCTCTTCATAGGCCATTCGTACGATGAGTTGTTCAATTTAGCCGGGGAAACGAGTCGTCGTCGACCAACCATCGCCCGACGCCACCTATTCTCGGCATTCAAATATTCACTCTGCGCGACTGCCTGCCGTTCAAGCCTGAAACCCATGTGCGCGACGAACATTCATGGACACGGCAAACGGCCCACCTCCCCAAGAGAATCGCCCCCTCGAGCAATCGCACTGCCTCAATCACGTCAGTAGCTCCCTAGCGTCTAGCCATGGCCGGGCTCCCGCAAAAACGACCTCGTCATTTATGAACTATATGTGACACCGTCAGTGGTACGCGGAAACAGCGGAATAGTTACATCCCTGGTCAACAAAATACTTCGTCCCACGCGCCTCAATTGAATTGACATGCTCCAACCAGGCCAGTAGCTTTTGTCGCGCTCTCACCAACCAACGAGGTCATCATGAATTCACGACAGACTTTGCGCATCGCCCTGATCGGCGTCTTGACGGTCGGCGCCGGCACCTTCGCCGCCTCCAGCAGCCATGCGGCGGCACCGAAGATGCAGAAGTGCTACGGCATCAACGCAGCTCACAAGAATGACTGCCACACCGTTGGTCACTCCTGCGCCGGTCAGGACGCGAAGGCTCGCGATCCGAACGCCTTCATCGCCGTGCCGGCCGGGCTGTGCCAGAAAATCGCCGGCGGTTCGACGAAGCCGGCCAAGGGTTGATCGAGCGTGGGCGCGACCGCGGCCCGCACGCAATCTCCGATCCCGGCGCAAGCCGGGATCGGTCTGCGCGCACCGCACGTCGATCGCGTGCTTGCCGAACGACCGCCGATCGCATGGTTCGAGGTACATAGCGAGAATTATTTTGGTGCCGGCGGCGCCGCCCATCGAGCACTCGAACGCATTCGCGGCGATTATCCGTTGAGCCTGCATGGCGTCGGCCTCTCGATCGGTTCGGCGGACGACCTCGATCCTGCCCACCTGAGCCGCTTGCGCGAACTGGTGGATCGTTACGAACCGGCCCTGGTCTCCGAGCACCTCTGCTGGGGCGCGGTCGACGGGCTGCATTTGAACGAATTATTGCCGCTGCCGCACACCGCCGAGGCTCTCGATCTCGTGGTATCGCGCATCACCCAGGTCGAAGAGGCGCTGGGGCGGCCGATTTTGATCGAGAACATCTCCAGCTACCTGCGATTTTGCGACGACACGCTGTCGGAAGCGGCCTTCGTCGCCGAACTGGCCCGGCGCAGCGGCTGCGGATTGCTCCTCGACGTCAACAACGTGTTCGTGAACAGCGTCAATCACGGCTTCGACGCGCAGGATTACCTCGCCGCCATCCCGGTGAGGAGTGTGCGCGAAATTCATCTCGCCGGCTTCACCCGCAAGACCGGATTGCCGGCCCCGTTGCTGATCGACAGCCACGACCGGCCGGTCGCCGAGGAGGTCTGGGGCTTGTACGAGAGCGCGTTGCGGCGCTTCGGCCCCCAGCCGACGCTCATCGAGTGGGACGCGCACATCCCCAGTTTGGAAACACTGATCGCCGAAGCCGATCGCGCCGCACGGTGCTTGCATG
>JABEVI010000248.1 GCA_013044085.1 Steroidobacteraceae bacterium | reverse complement strand
TGCCGCGTGATGCGTATCGGCGATTGCCGGCAACCCTCGATCATCGCCGCCGCCGTGTACGCCGGCCACAAGGCCGCCCGCGAACTGGGCCGCGATGAGTCCGAGCCGCCCCCCGCCCGCGACCGCTTCGTGATCGGCAGCGCCCCCGATTGAATCCATTTTGACGCAGAGCTCCCCGGTGCGCGCACCATCCGGGTGCTCGTGGCCGTCCGTTGGCCGCGTGCATAAATCCTAAGTCGCTGATCACAATGAAATCTCCGTCTTTGGCACGGGGATTGCTTGATGCACACCTGGGCCCGCCGGCGGCGGGTGCCGTCCGAGTCCCATAAACGCAGGGGAGGGGTGTGCACCGATGAAACTGATCAGCGCAATTATCAAGCCTTTCAAGCTCGACGACGTTCGCAAGGCCGTGAGCGACGTCGGTGTTCAGGGCGTCACCGTGACCGAGGTGCGCGGCTTCGGCCGGCAGCGCGGCCACACCGAAATCTACCGCGGCGCCGAGTACGTGGTGGAGTTCGTTCCAAAAACCAAGATCGAAATCGCCGTGGCCGACTCGATCGCCGATCAGGTGATCGAGGCGATCACCAAGGCGGCGCGCACCGGCAAGGTCGGGGACGGCAAGATCTTCGTGTTCGATCTCGCGCAGGTCGTTCGCATTCGCACCGGCGAACGCGACGCGAGCGCCATTTGAAACCAGGGGGATTCGCATTGATGACAAAGTTGCCGAGACTGATCCTGCTCTGCGCGCTGGCGCTCTACCTGCCGCTGCAGACCGCGATGGCCGACACGGCGCCGGTCGCAGCCGCGCCCGCTCCGGTGGCGGCGCCCACGGCGCCGTTCCTCGTGAGCTTCGACAAGATCAATTCGGGCGACACCGCCTGGATGCTCACGTCCACCGCGCTCGTCCTGATGATGACGGTTCCGGGGCTTGCGTTGTTCTACGCCGGCATGGTGCGCAAGAAAAACGTCCTCTCGACCTTGATGCAAAGCTTCGCGATCACCTCCGTGGTCACGATTCTGTGGTGGGCCGTCGGCTACTCGCTGGCGTTCACGCCCGGCAGCACACCTTACATCGGGGGGCTGTCGCGGGCCTTCTTCCACGGCATGGTGTACATGCATGATGCCGGCAAGGAGAGCGTCTCGCACCTGGCGACGACGATACCGGAGACGGTCTACGCGATGTTCCAGGCAACCTTCGCGATCATCACACCGGCGTTGATCTGCGGTTCGTTCGCGGAGCGCATGAAGTTCTCGGCCATGTTGTGGTTCATGTCCATCTGGCTGATCGTCGTCTACTGCCCGGTTGCACATTGGATGTGGGAGCCGAGCGGCTGGATGGCGGCGACACAGCTCGATTTCGCCGGCGGCACCGTCGTGCACATCAACGCCGGCATCGCCGGACTCGCTTCGGCGCTGATGCTCGGCAAGCGTGAGGGACTCGGCAAGGTGTCGATGGCGCCGCACAACGTGACCTTGACGGTGATCGGCGCATCGCTGCTGTGGGTGGGCTGGTTCGGCTTCAATGCCGGTTCGGCGGTCGTCTCCGACGGACGCGCCGGCATGGCGTTCGCGGTGACGCACATTGCGACCGCGGCGGCGGCGCTTTCCTGGATGTTCACCGAATGGGTCCTGAAGGGCAAACCGAGTGTGCTCGGCATCGCCTCCGGCGCGGTTGCCGGTCTCGTGGCGATCACACCGGCATCGGGCTTCGTTACTCCTGACTCCTCGGTGTTGATCGGCCTGCTGGCCGGGGTCATCTGCTATCTGTCGGCGACCTCCGTCAAGGGCATGCTCGGCTATGACGATGCGCTCGATGCCTTCGGCGTGCACTGCGTCGGCGGCATCGTCGGTGCGTTGTTGACCGGCGCGTTGGTCAGCAAGGAAATCAGCGGCGCGACGGGCAGCGTGCTCATGCAATTGAAGGGCGTGACCGCGACCCTGGTGTGGAGCTTCGTGATGAGCATGATCATCCTGAAGATCCTCGACATGACCATCGGTTTGCGCGTTACGCCGGAAGAAGAACGCGAAGGTCTCGACATTTCGCTGCACGGCGAGAGCATCGAGTAACCATCGGCCCCGCCCGGCGGCCAGCGGCCGCCGGGCGTTTCCTTCGAATCGATCGCATGCTCCGCCGCGTCGCAACCACGGCGGGCTTCCTCTCCAGCCATTGCCCAAGGAGTTACCAGGACATGAGAAAACATCGGATCGCAGTCACCGGTGCGGCATTGCTGCTAGCGGCTTCCGGCACCGAGGGGGCCGCGGCGGACCCGCCCGCGGTGGCGCCTGTGCCGAGTCTGTCGAGTATGCTCGATGCCGCCGGCATCTCCATCACGGGCTACCTCGATACCGCCTACGAGTATCAATCCGGCGCCGGAGCATTCTCGAGCGGCACGCCGGACCGTGTCTTCGACTCCCGCGCCAACAGCTTCACGCTGCACCAGGCGGCCGTGACGATCGCCCGGCAACCGAAGCAAGGATGGGGCGCCGTGCTCAACCTCACGGCCGGCCAGGACGCGGAGGTGATCAAGTCCTATCCGGTCACGGGCGGGGCGAATTTCGACGTGACGCAGGCCTATGTGCAGTACGCCACCGGCCCGCTGACGATGATGCTCGGCAAGTTCGTCACGCTGGCGGGAGCCGAGGTGATCGCGCCGACCGGGGATACGAACTTCTCGCGTTCCATCCTGTTCGGCTATGCGATTCCGTTCACGCACACGGGCCTTAGGGCAAGCTACGCGGTCAACGATCAATGGTCTCTCGTGCTCGGTGTCAACAACGGTTGGGACCAGGTGAGCGATGCCAACAAGCAGAAGACCGTGGAATACGGAGTGACCTACACGCCGCTGAAGACGGTGTCGCTGGTCGTCGACGGCTACATGGGCCGGGAACCGCTCGGGATCGTCAACAACGCGCCTACCGCCGCGCAAGGCCAGCGCATGCTCGTCGACGTCGTCGCCACCTGGAACGCGACCGACAAATTGACCTGGATTCTGAACTACGACAACGGCAGCCAGAAGGACGACACCGCCGGCGCCGCGATCCGCACCTACAAATGGGACGGCCTCGCCGCCTACGCCGATTATCAGTTCACCCAACAGTGGAGCCTGTCACTGCGCGGGGAGTATTTCGACGACCGCAACGGCTATCGGACCGGGGTCATCGATCCGGTGAGCGGTGCCGGCCAGAAGTGGAAGGAGGCGACGGTGACGGTGGGTTACTCGCCGACGCAACACGTCGAACTGCGTGCCGAAGGCCGCTATGACACCTCCAACGTGCACGGCGCTTTCGTCAAGAGCCTCGACGCCAGCGGTTCGCCGGCCACCTACGGGAGCAGCATCGATTCGCTGGCGGTCGAAGCCTTGTACAAGTTCTGAGCGCGTCAGGACGCGCGGGCGCGCGCCGGTCGCGATGCCGTCGGGCTTGCCGATATAATGGTCCCCTCGATGACAGCGACGGGGTGAAGCGACGATGAACGCGGCGTATGAGAATGCCGGGACGCAGACCGCGGGGGCCTGCCGTTTCTGCGGCTCGAGGGAATTCTCGACCTTCGCCGATCTGGGAATGTCGCCGCTCGTGCAGAGTTTCCTCGAGGCCCGACAGTTGCAGGCAATGGAGCCTTTCTATCCGCTGCATGCGCGCGTCTGTCACGCCTGTTTCCTCGTGCAACTCGATGAATTCGTCGCGCCGGAGCAGATATTCACCGAATACGCGTACTTCTCCTCGTTCGCGGATGCCTGGATCGAGCATGCGCGCCGCTACGCCGAGGCGATGCGTGATCGGCTGCGCCTGGATCGATCGAGCCTCGTGGTCGAGATCGCGAGCAACGACGGCTATTTGTTGCGCCATTTCGCCGCGGCGGGCGTGCCGGTGCTCGGGATCGAGCCTGCGGCGAACGTGGCGCGCGCGGCACGCGACAAGGGCGTGCGCACCGACGTCTCGTTTCACGGTCGGGCGAATGCCGAACGCCTCGTGAAACTGCACGGGCGCGCCGATCTCGTGATCGGCAACAACGTGCTGGCGCACGTTCCGGACCTGAATGACTTCGTGGCCGGCATGAAGGTCCTGATGAAACCCGGCGGCCTGCTGACGATGGAGTTCCCGCACCTGCAGCGCCTGATCGAGGGCAATCAGTTCGATACGATCTATCACGAGCACTTCAGCTACTTCTCGTTCTCGACCGCGCAGCGTGTGTTCGCGGCACACGGCTTGAGCTTGTTCGACGTCGAGGAACTGCCGACCCACGGCGGCTCGTTGCGCGTCTACGGACGGCATGCGGAGGATTCCGCCGGGCCGTGCACAGAGCGTGTTGATGCGCTTCGGGAGCGGGAGCTCGGCCTCGGCTTTGGCGATGTGGCGACGTATCGGCGGTTCGACGAGCAGGTCAAGGCGAGCAAGCGCGACATCCTCGACTTCCTGATCGGTCTGAAGCGCCGCGGCAAGTCGATCGTCGGGTACGGCGCGCCGGGCAAGGGCAACACGCTGCTGAACTATTGCGGCATTCGTACGGATTTTCTCGACTACACGGTCGATCGCAGCCCGTACAAGCAGGGGCGGTTCACGCCGGGTACGCACATCCCGATCTACGCGCCGGAGCGGGTGCGCGACACCAAGCCGGATTACCTGCTGATATTGCCGTGGAATTGGAGCGAGGAGATCGTGCAGCAGATGGCCTTCGTGCGCGATTGGGGCTGCCAGTTCGTCGTGCTGATTCCCACGCCGCGACTGCTGCCCTGAGCGGCCGGCGGGGCTGAAACCGGCCGTTGCCGGGAACAGCCCCGGCTTCGCCACCGTCCACGGCTATAATCGGCGGATAGGCGCGGTTCGCATTCGCCGCGACCAGCGAGACCCCCCCCGATGGACTTGCGTCGTTCGCCGTGCGCTTGAACTCGCTCCCGCCGCTCTTGTGTGCGCTCGCAGTCGCGCTCGCCTGCGGTGCCCACAGCGCTCGAGCGGCCGACCCACAGCCCTACCGGGTGAAGATCGCCTCGACCGGGCGCGATGCGCTCGACGCGACGCTCGATGCGACCTCCGAACTCGAGTCCTTGCGTGCGCCTGCGCCGGTTGGACCGTTCGGGCTGATCGTGCGGGCGCGCACCGATCTTGACCGTCTGAAGACCGTTCTCGAGAGCTTCGGCTACTACCAGGCGGTCGTCACGATCACGATCGACGGCCGGCCGCTCGAAGACCCGGCACTCGGGGAGCACCTGACCGCCATTGCGAAGGGCCACAAGGCGCAAGTCGCGGTGAGTTTCTCGCTCGGACCGCTCTACCGACTGGGGCGCGTCCAGATCGAGGGACATCCTCCCGAATTCGCACGCGCCGCGCTCGGTCTGCGAACAGGACAACCGGCGGTGGCCGCGGCGGTGCTCGCCGGCGGCGAGCGCATGCAGCAAGCGCTCGAGGAGCATGGCTATGCGTTCGCGAAGGTCGATCCGCCGATCGCCACCGAGGAGGCGCACGCGCCGTTGATCGAGCTCGTATTCCATGTGGTGACCGGCCCGCGAGTGCGTGTGGGGCGGATCAACTTCGTCGGCCTGAAGCGCGTGCGTGAGAGCTTCGTGCGCCACCGGCTGCTGCTGCATAGCGGTGAGCGTTATTCACCGTCCTCGATCGAGCGGGCGCGTCAGGATTTGCTGAATGTCGGCGTCTTCACGGCCGTCAGCGTGCAGCGGGGCGCGACCGTGGATGCCCACGGTCGCGTGCCGATCACGTTCGTCGTGCGTGAGCGCCCGTTGCACGCCGTGGCGATCAACGCCGCCTACTCGAGCGATCTTGGCGGCAGCGGCGGTGTGACATGGACCGATCGGAATGTGTTCGGCAATGCCGAACAGTTGAGCCTGTCGGCCGCGGAAACGAACATCGGCGGCGGTGCGGCGACCGGGCTGGGCTACGATCTCGGGGCGAAGCTCCTGAAGCCGGACTTCGGACATCGCGGGCAGGCGGTCCAGATCCAGGTCGGCGCGATCAAGCAGTCGTTACAGGCCTACGATCAAAAGGCGCTCACCAGCGGCTTGACCCTGACGCGCAAGTTGAGCGGCTTCTGGAGTGCCGACGCCGGTGTCGCGACCGTGGTCGAAACGATTCTCCAGGAAGGCGCGACGCACGCCTACACCCTCGTCTCGACACCGATCGGCATCGCCTATGACTCGACGGACCTCGCATCGCCGCTCGACGATCCGCTGCACGGCATGCGCGATTCGATCACGGTCGCGCCTACCCGTTCCATGGGAAAAACCAGCGCAACCTTCGTGATTACCCAGGTGAAACTCGCCGCTTACCTGGACCTGCACCGAATAGGCTTGACCGCCAGGGGGCGCAGCGTGCTGGCCGCACGCGTGCTCGGCGGGCTTGCGCAGGGTGCCGGCGCGCTCAGTCTGCCGCCCGACCAGCGTTTCTACGGCGGCGGCACCGGCACCATTCGCGGCTGGCGTTACCAAGGCGTCGGTCCGCAGTTCGCCGACGGTACGCCGTTCGGCGGCACCTCGATCATCGCCGGCAGTCTCGAGTTCCGGCAGCGCTTCGGCAAGAACCTGGGTGCCGCCGTGTTCGTCGACGAGGGCGAAGTTCGAGTCTCCGGCGCTGCCCCGCTGCCGCCGCAGCCGAACGGCCCGCGCATGGGCCTCGGCGTGGGTCTGCGCTACTACACGCCGATCGGCCCGATCCGCTTCGACATCGCCGTACCCAAGCAGCGCTACCGCTCGACGGATAGCACCTACGAAATCTACGTCGGACTGGGTCAGGCATTTTGATGCGTCGGCCGCTGAAAATCGCCCTCACGATCACGGCGGGATTCGTCGGCGTGCTGGTCGTCGCCGGCCTTGCCCTGTTCGTCGCCGGCAATACCGTCGCCGGCCGGCGAGTCCTCGAGCGCGCGATACGCGACCTGAGCGCCGGTCGAGTCGAGTTGGTGGGCCTTCAGGGCAACTTCCCCGCGCATTTGACCCTGGCGCGCCTCACACTGAGCGATCGGCAGGGCGTCTGGCTCAGCGCCGACCGGGTTGTGCTCGATTGGAGGCCCCTGAGCTTGTTCGAGCGCGTCGTGCGGGTCGAGGATCTGCGGGCGGCCCGGGTCGTGCTGACGCGTCTGCCCGCGCCGGCACCCGGCCCGCACCGGCCCCCGGCGTCGATTCCGCGCATCGACGTCGCGCATGCGCAGATCGAAAAGCTCGAACTCGGCTCCCAACTCGCGGGTCACCCGGCCGTGCTCGCCGTTCACGGCAGCGTGCGCTTGCGTTCGCTCGAGGATCTGCTCGCCCGGGTGGACGCGGTGCGGCTCGACGCCGCCGGCCGCTATGCGCTGCGGTTCGCCGTCGACCCACTCAGGGTCGATGCCCGCTTGTCGATCCAGGAACCCGCGGGCGGGCCGCTCGAGAACCTGTTGGGGCTGCCGGATCTCGGCGGTATCGCCGCGACGCTGCTGCTTCAGGGCCCGCGGACCGCTGAGCGCCTGGATCTGCGGGTGCAGGCCGGCGCGTTGCGCGCACGCGCACAAGGGAGCGTGAATCTGGCTGCGCGTTCGGCAAAAATAGCCTATTCCGTCGAGGCAGGCGCGATGAGTCCGCGCCCCGGCGTCGGCTGGCAAAGCGTCGCCGCGAGCGGACAATGGCGCGGCGGCCTCGATGACGAGGTCGCGGACAGCAAGCTCGACATCCGCCATCTGCGTCTCGGCAAGGTCGCGACGATCGCCGAGTTGCAAGCGACCTTGACCGGCAGGGCAGGCCTGCTGGGTGTGCAGGGAGAGGTCTCCGGCCTGATTCCGGCCGGAGTCCCGGCGAGCGTGTTGGCGCACGACCCGATCAGCTTCGAAGCGCGGTACTCGCCGAAGGACCCGAGCCATCAGCTGCACTTGCGCCTAGAGCAGCCGCTGTTCTCCTTGCGCGGGCAAATCGCGACCCGCGCACCGTTCGCGGTGGTTCTGAATTTGGACGTACCGCAGATCGCGACTTTCGCGGCGCTCGTAAAGCAGTCGCTCCGGGGCCACGCGGCAATACGGCTCGAGCTCGTCCGGCAAGCCGGCCGTGAGCATTTCACGCTCGCCGCGTCCATCGCCGGATTCGGCGGGGCGGCGCCGTGGGCCACGGCGTTCGGCAGCTCGGCGAAGCTACAGGCGCAGGGCAGCGTCGGCGCCCGCCACATCGATTTGCCGCAACTGCGCATCAGCGGCCGGCGCTGGAGTGTGACAGGCGCCGGCAAGGCGCTGCGGCGTACCTCGGGGAGTGGTGCGCTCGAGTCCTTGCGTGCGCACTGGCGCCTGGATGCGCCCGATCTGTCCGCATTTTCGCCGATGCTCGCCGGCAGACTGAGTGGCGCCGGACAGATCGCGGGTCCGCCGGATGCCCTCGCCGGTAGCGGCTCGCTGTGGGTCGGTGGAAGCTTCGAAGCGGCACCGCTGCGCCTTGCCCTCGACTGGCGGCGCGCCGGCGATGGGGTGGTTTCGGCCGTGATCCGCCGCGGAACGTGGAAAAGCGTGCATCTCAGCGGCGACTTCGCGCTCGACCGGGCATTTGCGTGGACGCATGGACGATTCAGCGCGAAGATCGGAGATCTCGCGGACCTCGATGCCATCACGGGCGGGACGCTGCATGGCACGTTGCAGGCCGATGCGACCGTGGGAAGGCTCGCCGGCCGTCTCGACCTGAATCTGCATGCGGTGACTCATGATGCCGCGATCGACCGGCTTGCGGCCGACGTAGAAGCCTGGGCGTCCGGCCCGCCCGACGCGCTGAAGGTGCGGCTCGCGGCGCGCATGCCGCAGCTCGGTGGGGCGGCGGCGAGCGCCGCCTCGACCGGGATGCTGAACCTGGCGCGTCGGCAACTGCATATCGCAACCTTCACGCTCGATTACCGTGACCGGGTGGCCCGCTTGTTGGCACCCGCCGATCTGACCTACGGCGGCGGCATTTCGACCGCAGCGGCACGCCTGAGTATCGGCGGTGCAACGCTCGCGTTCGCCGGCCGCATCGCACCGAACCTGAAGCTTAGCGCCTCGCTCGAGGGCGCGGCAGCGCCGCTCGTCGACCTGTTCGCGCCCGGACTGCTCGCGCACGGCCGAATCGCCGCCAAAGCGTCGTTCCAGGGACGTCTGGCTGCGCCTACGGGGGAACTGCGCTGGTCCGCGAGCGGCATGCGCTCCGCCGCGGCCGAGGCGCTCGGCCTGCCCGCGGTGGACTTTGACGGCAAGGCAC
>JABEVI010000055.1 GCA_013044085.1 Steroidobacteraceae bacterium | reverse complement strand
GGCGCCGAAGGCGGCCTCGATGGTCGCGACGGCGACGGCGCTGTCGAACGGCGGCACCCGGTCCTGAAGCAGCGCAAGTTCATCGGCGATGTCGACGGGCAGCAGGTCGCGGCGGGTCGACAGCGCCTGCCCGAATTTTACGAAGATCGGCCCGAGTTCCTCGAGCGCAAGCCGCAGGCGCATGCCGCGTGTCGTGCCGGCACTGCGCTGAAACCAGGTCCATGGCGACAGGTAAACGAGGAACCGGAATGGCCGGTACAGGTGGGTCGCCCGGACGAAATCGTCGAGCCCATGGCGCACGAGCGTACGTTGAATCTCGAGCAGCCGACCGACGACGCGCGCACGCATCAAGTGCCGCCCGGGCGGCGCATCGTGGCGAGGCGCCGCTCGAGCCTTTCCAGGCGAGCCTGGGCACGGTCGGCCGCCTCACGCAGTTCATCGACCTCGCGCACGAAATCCTCGACCTGAGGCTTGGCGACGAGGTCGCGGCTCTCTTCCTGCAGATACTCGACGAGATTTTCCGCGAACGTGCTGCCGCCGCGGCGCAGCCACGACGCGGTCTGGCGCGCAAAATTTCCGAGGCGCCGCGCCGCAACGTCGCCGATCAGGCGTGCCGCCTCTTCCTCCGGATCGGGACGCGCGAGGCCGAGCAATTCACGGTACGCCGCCGCAACTTCGGCGTCGCCGCGTACTTGCAGCGAGCCTGCGCCGAGCGGGCGGTCCCGCCCGGCGGTCAGCAGCCGCAGCAGTGCGCCGGGCGGCCCGCTGATTGCCGCGTCGGCTGCCTCGTCGCCGCCGGTCGAGAGCGTCAGCCGCCCGGCGAGGCATAGGGCCCGCAATTGGATCACCCCGTTGAGGTCGACCCTCAGGCTTTTGCCATCGAGCCGGCGCGCGAGCACCCCGGCGCGGGCCTGGTCGCCAATGTTGCGGTTCAGCGCACCCTCGACGGCAGCCAGCCATGCGGAAGTCGACGGCACGGCTATATCTTGAAGCCGCGGTGCAGCGCGACGATGCCGCCACTCAAGTTGTGGTAGCGAGCATGTGCGAAGCCGGCGGTGCGCAGCATCTCGAGCAGTGTTTCTTGATCAGGATGCATGCGGATCGATTCGGCGAGGTATCGGTAGCTCGCGGCATCGTGGGCGACCAACGCGCCTAGCCTGGGAAGCACGTTGAACGAGTACATGTCGTAGATGGCGCCGAGTCCGGGCACGGTCGGCTTGGAGAACTCGAGCACCAGAATCTGGCCGCCGGGCTTGAGGACGCGGTGCATGGAGGCGAGCGCCGCGGCCTTGTCGGTCACGTTGCGCAGCCCGAAGCCGATCGTCACGCAGTCGAATGAATCGTCCTCGAACGGCAGCGCTTCGGCGTCGGCGACGACACATTCGATATTGCCGGCGATACCCGCATCGAGGAGCCGGTCGCGACCGCGCTCGAGCATGGCCGGGTTGATGTCGGAGAGCACGACCCGGCCGCCCGGGCCCACTTGACGGGCCAGACCCTTCGCCAGGTCGCCGGTGCCGCCCGCGACGTCGAGCACGCTCTGACCGGCACGCAGGCCGGCGACCGCGAGCGTGAACTGCTTCCAGAGCCGATGTACGCCGAAGGACATCAGGTCGTTCATTAGATCGTACTTGCCCGCCACGCTCTCGAAAACGGAGCGCACACGACGGGCCTTTTCGGCCCAGTCGACGGTTTCGAAGCCGAAATCCACGGTGCGGTTGGGTTCGTTCATCGTTCTGAAGCCTCTGCGTCCGGGGGCATTGTAGCCGTTTCCGCGGTGAAACTTGGGGTCAGCGCCGGTGGCCGGCCGCCAGGCAGCGTTCCTGGTAGCGCTTCCAGTTTGCCTGCTGGTCGCGCCCGAGTTCGTAGAGCAGCTTCCAGGTATAAAGGCCGGTGTCGTGGCCGTCGTCGAACATCAGGCGCAGCGCATAGTGCCCGACGGGCTCGACCCCCCGGATACCAACGTTCTGCTTGCCCGTGACCAGTGCGCCCTCGCCGCCACCGTGCCCCTTGACCTCGGCTGAGGGCGAGAAGACGCGCAGGTACTCGAAGGGCAACTCGACATGCGAGCCGTCGGCGAAGTGCACCTCGAGCAGCCGCGATTCGGTCCGCAGCTTGATCTCGGTCGGCGGCTGAACCGGCGGAACGTTCACAGGATGTAGCGCGACAGATCCTCGTCGCGTGCGAGTTCGCCGAGGTGGCTCTCGACGTAGGCATGGTCGATGAGGATGCGCGAGCCTTCACGGTCGGCGGCGTCGAACGAGACCGATTCGAGGAGCCGTTCCATGACCGTGTGCAGGCGGCGCGCGCCGATGTTCTCGGTCCTTTCGTTGACCTCGAACGCGACTTCCGCCAGGCGTCTGACGCCGGAGGCCTCGAATTGCAGAGTCACCCCTTCGGTCGCGAGCAAGGCGGCATATTGGCGGCACAGGGAGGCGTCCGGTTCGGTCAGAATCCGCACGAAGTCGTCCACCAACAGCGAGTCGAGTTCGACGCGGATCGGCAGGCGCCCCTGCAGTTCGGGGATCAGGTCCGAGGGCTTCGACATGTGGAACGCGCCGGACGCGATGAACAGCACATGATCGGTCTTCACCGTGCCGTACTTCGTGTTCACCGTGCAACCCTCGACCAGCGGCAGCAGATCACGCTGCACGCCTTCACGCGAAACGTCCGCGCCGCTCGTTTCCTGGCGGCGTGCGATCTTGTCGATCTCGTCGATGAAGACGATGCCGTTCTGCTCCGCGTTTTCCACCGCGCGCAGTTTCAGTTCGTCCTCGTTGATGAGCTTCGCGGCCTCTTCATCGGTGAGCAGGCGCAGCGCCTCCGGGATCTTCAACTTGCGCTGGTGCGAACGGCCGGCGCCCAAATTCTGGAACATGCTCTGCAGTTGCTGCGTCATCTCTTCCATGCCGGGCGGGCTCATGATCTCGACGCCCACCGGCATGGCGCGCACATCGACGTCGATCTCCCGATCATCGAGCGCATGCTCGCGCAGCAGCTTGCGCAGGCGCTGCCGCGTGTCCGCATCGCGTGGCCCCCGATCCGGCCCGTCGTCCGCGTGGGCGCCGGGCAGCAAGGCGTCGAGCACGCGCTCCTCGGCGGCATCGGTGGCCCGATGGCGGACTTTCGTGATTTCCTCTTCGCGAGTCATTTTCACGGAGATCTCCACCAAATCGCGGACGATCGTGTCCACTTCACGGCCGACATAGCCGACCTCGGTGAACTTGGTGGCCTCGACCTTGAGAAAAGGGGCGCGCGCGAGTCGCGCGAGACGGCGGGCGATTTCGGTCTTGCCGACCCCGGTTGGCCCGATCATCAAGATGTTCTTGGGGGTGATTTCGGCGCGCAGCGGCGGGTCGACGCGGCCTCGCCGCCACCGATTGCGTAATGCGATTGCGACCGCGCGCTTCGCCGCCGTCTGGCCGATGATGTGCTTGTCGAGCTCCTCGACGATTTCGCGCGGGGTCATTTGCGACATGGACGGCTACAGTTCCTCGATCGTCAAACGGCTGTTGGTGTAGATGCAGATGTCGGCGGCGATGCCGAGGGCGCTCTCGACGATTTCGCGCGCCGTCAACTCAGTCGCGCGCAGCAGCGCGAGCGCCGCGGCCTGGGCGTACGGACCGCCCGAGCCGATGGCGATCAGATCGTGTTCCGGCTCGATCACATCGCCGGTGCCGGAGATCACGAAGGATCGATCCGCGTCGGCGACGCAGAGCAGCGCCTCGAGCCGGCGCAGGCTGCGATCGGTGCGCCAATCCTTCGCCAGTTCGATGGCAGCGCGCGTCAGATTGCCGAATTTCTCGAGTTTGCCCTCGAAGCGTTCGAACAGCGTAAAGGCGTCCGCCGTGCCGCCCGCGAAGCCGGCGAGCACCTTGCCGTCGTAAAGGCGGCGCACCTTGCGGGCGTTGTTCTTGATGACGGTCTGGCCGAGGGTGACCTGGCCGTCGCCGCCGAGCGCGACACGGCCCTCGCGGCGTACCGCGAGTATCGTCGTGCCGAGCATGCGATCGCTGTCGTGTCGAAACGGGTCGTGCAGGTTCATCGGCGGCTTGCGCTTGGAGTAATTCGCGGTGATGTGGGCCGATCGGCCATTTTCAAGGGCTGCTGCGCCGACGCGCCCGCGGGTGCGCGGCATCGTAGACGCTCGCCAGGCGTTGGAAGTCCAGGTGCGTGTAGATCTGCGTGGTGCCGATGTCGGCATGCCCGAGCAGTTCCTGCACCCCGCGCAAGTCCGCGCTCGACTCCAGCAGGTGCGTTGCGAAGGAGTGCCGGAACAAGTGCGGATGAACGTGGATGGGCAGCCCGGCGCGCCTCGCCCACAGCTCCACGCGTCGCTGCACGGCGCGCGGCGTCAGCCGTCTGCCCGTACGGCCGAGGAACAGGGCCGTCTGTCCGGGCTTACCGCCGCCGGACGCGCCTTCGCCGGCGGGCGCGTACGCGGCGCGGACGCCGAGCCATGCCTCGAGCGCGGCCCGTGCCTCACGTCCGACCGGGACGATGCGTGTTTTGCCTCCCTTGCCGAGCACCCGCACCGTGGCATCGCGCAGATCGATGTCGCCGCGGTTCAAGCCGACCAACTCGCCAAGGCGCAGGCCGGACGAATAGAAGAGCTCCATGATGGCCTTGTCGCGCGTCGCCAAGGGGTCATCCGTGCGCAACGCGAGCAGGCTCGCCATCTGATCGACGTCGAGCGTCGCCGGCAGGCGCTTGCTGGCGCGTGGCGCGCGCACGTCCCCGGCCGGATTATGCCGCGCGCCACCCTCGCGCTGCAGGTAGGAGAAGAAGCTGCGCACCGCCGAAAGGCGCCGCTGAATGCTGCGTCCGCCGAGGCCGCCGGCGTGTTCGGCGGCCGCAAAGGCGCGGATCTGGACCGTGTCGACGTCGCCCCAGCTGCCGAGCCGCTGACGCTCGAGATGGCGGGCGAGTGCATCGAGATCGGCCCGGTAGGCAGCCGTGGTGTGTGTGCTCAATCGTCGCTCGCTGCCGAGATGTCGGCAGAATCGCTCGATCCAGTCGCGCAGCGAGGCGTTCACTACCGGCGCCGCGCCACGCTCAGCGCGTCAGCGCATGGGAGATCAAGTCGCCGATCCTCGACAGGAACTCGGTGCTCATCGCCGGATGGAACCGCTCGGCATCGCTCGCACCGATCGCGAGCAGCCCGAGACTGCCCTTCGGTCCGAGCGGGGTGAGCGCCACGGAACCGATCTCGATGGTGTCCTTGCCGAACAGGTAATCGCGCTGCGAGTCGCGCACCTGGCCGCAGCGGGGCTTGCCCGACTGCAGCAGGGATTCGAACATCCGGGCTTCGGCGCTCGCCGGGTCGCCCGCGCGCAGGAAGCGCCGTGAGGTCGATTCGAGCGTCTGCGCCTCGGCGATGAACAGGATCAGCACCGCGTGCATCGCCTCGAAATCCTCGCGCATCGAGGTCTCGATCGCATCCACGGCATGTTGCAGGTCGGGCGCGCGCAGCAGTCGCTGACTCAGGCGGTGGATCCGGTCGGCGAGCGTGTCGTTGGCACGCGCGACGTCGACCAGTTCCTTCAAACGCCGCTCGAGCGCCTGGTTGCGCTCGCGCAGCACGTCGACCTGGCGTTCGACCAGACTCACCGTCGCCGCCTTGTCTCGCAGGTGCGGCAGCCGCAGTTTCGCGAGCAAGCCCGCATTGCGCTCGAAGAAGTCCGGATTGGCCTGCAGGTAGTCGGCGACCTTGGCCTCGCTCAGCGCGTCTTCCGGGAGACCGCGCGCGGAATTCGTCGTCATGGGCGATCCCTCTGATGGTAAATCGGCATCATATCTCGATCGAACCGGTGAACACGACCGCCGCCGGTCCGGTCAACCACAAGGCTTCGGTTGAACCCGGCCAGTGCACGTGTGCCCGGCCGCCGCGCAGGTCGACGTCGACTTCGGCATCCAGCAGGCCGAGCGTGCGGCCGACCGCCGCGGCGGCGCAGGCGCCGGTGCCGCAGGCGAGTGTTTCGCCGACGCCGCGCTCGAAGACCCGCAGGGAAATCCGGCCGCGATCGTGCACCTGCATGAAGCCGACATTGACCCGACGCGGGAATGCCGTGTGGCGTTCCAACCGGGGTCCGAGTTGCTCGACCGGCGCCGTCTCGATGTCCTCGACCTGCAGGACCGCGTGCGGATTGCCCATCGACACGGCGCCGACCCGGATGTCACGCCCATCCACCTCGAGAGGATAGAGGCTCATCCGGTTTGCGGCGTCCATCGGCAGCGCCCGCGGCTCGAAGTTCGGCACACCCATGTCGACCGACACGAGACCGCCCTCGAGGATGCGCGCGCGCACCGGCCCGCCGGCGCTCTGCAGGCGAAGCTCGCTGCCGAGATGCGGATGGCGGGCATGCACCAAGGCGGCGATACAGCGCGCGCCGTTGCCGCACTGTTCGACCTCGCCACCGTCGGCATTGAAGATCCGGTAGTAGACGCTCGATCGGCCGTCGCGTGGCGGCTCGAGCATCAGCGCCTGGTCGAACCCGACCCCCTCGTGCCGGTCGGCGAGCCGCCGCAGCAGCGCGGCATCGACGGCCCGGTCCACGAACGGCGAGGGGGCGTCGAACACCAGGAAGTCGTTGCCGAGACCGTGCATCTTGCAGAACTCGATGCGCATCGGCGCAGCATAGCCGATGCGCGCCGCGGCCGCGAGGCGGAGGGTTGCACAATCGCGGTCCCGGATTTACCTTAGCCGAGGAAAAAATAGACGACGATTCAAAGGGGCAGAAGGATATGCGCCACATCATGGTGCTGAACGCGAAGGGTGGTTGTGGCAAAAGCACGCTTGCGACCAACCTCGCCGTGTACTTTGCCCGGGAGGGCAGGCGCACATGCATTGCGGACTATGATCCGCAGCGCTCGAGTCTCGACTGGCTCGCGGTGCGGCCGGCCGATCTGCCGGCGATAGATGGTGTGCCGGGCTTCGACGAGGGAATCCGCAACGTGCCGCGCAATACGGAGGTGCTCGTCATCGATGCGCCGGCGAGGGTGCGCGGCACCGAACTGAACGAGCTCGTGCGCCGCGCCGAGACGATACTCGTGCCGGTGCTGCCGTCCTCGATCGACATCAAGGCCTGCGGGCATTTCATGTCCGAGCTGCTCGAGATCGGCAAGGTGTCGCGCAAGCAGGCGCGCCTCGCGGTGGTCGCGAACCGCGTCCGTGAGAACACGCTGATCTACGAGGAACTCGAGGGCTATTTGAAGGATTTGAAGGTGCCGTATATCGGCAGTCTTCGCGAGGCGCAGAACTATGTGCGTGCCTACGCCCGTGGCCTGGGCGTGCTGGAACTGCCGGAGTACCTGGCCTGGCCGGACTGGAAACAGTGGAAGCCGATCCACGAATGGCTGGGCAGCAAGCGCAGTCAGCCTTGAGCCCCGAGGCTCGCGCGGATGCCCTCGTCGAGATCGGCGAAGCGCAGGCGCACGCCGAGCTCGTCGATCAGACGGTGGTTGTCGACGCGACGCGATTCGGCGAGAAACGACCAGCTGCTCGCGGTGGAGGTTCGTCGGGCGGTTTCACGATCGACGAGCGGCGGCGGTGGCAGCGCGGCGATGCGCGCGACGCGCTGCAGATAATCGGTGAGACTGTCGTCATTGCCATCGGCGACGTTGAAAATGCGCTTGTGCGCCTGCGCCGAGGTGGCCGCCGCGAGACAGGCTTCGACGAGATCGTCGACGTGGATGCGGTTCGTCGGCGTCGCCTCGGACGGTATGATCGCCGGCTGTCCTTGGCGCAGCCGCTCGATCGGCAGCCGGCCGGGCCCGTAGATTCCGGCCACACGCAGAATGCACCAGTCGATGTCGTGGGTGCCGGCCCACTCGCGCAGCAGGCTTTCGGCGGCGAGGCGTCTGTGCGCGCGCATCGTGCGTGGCTGCGGCGGCGAGAGTTCGTCGACGCGCGCGCCCGCTTGGTCGCCGTAGACACCGGTCGTGCTTAGGTAGACGAATCGTCGCGGCCGCCCGCAGAGAGCTTGCAGGCAGCGTTTGAGACGCGGATCGTCGGTGCCGGTCGGTGGCGGTGGCGCCATGTACCAGAGCAGCTGTCCGTCGACCTCAATGGGGGCCACCGGCCGGTCCAGATCGAGCACGCCGGCCGTCGCGCCGGCCGCCTCGATGCCAGCCATGCTCTCGACGCGCGTGGCGAAACCGCGCACCGAGGCACCCTGCGCGATCAGTCGTCGCACCAAGGCACGACCGGTGTAACCGCAGCCGATGATCGAGAATGACGGCATGTTATCGTGGGCAGCCTCGAGGAAAACGCATGCGGGTGAGTCTAGCCAAGTCGGAGCGCAGTTTCAGCGCCGCCCCCGGCCAATCGCTGCTCGAGGCCGCGATCAGCGCCGGCCTCGCGCTCGCCCACAGCTGCCGCAGCGGCAGCTGTGGGGCCTGCCGGGCGCGCTTGTTGCGAGGGCAGATCAGCTACCCGTACGGGCCGCCGCTCGGTTTGTCGCCGGTCGAACAAGACGAAGGGTTGGTGCTGCTGTGCCAGGCACGTGCGCTTTGCGATCTGCAGATCGATGTCGACGAGATCCGTCGGCCGCAGGATGTCCTCGTCAAGCGCCTGCCGTGCCGCATCGAGCATGCGACGCGACTTGCGCACGATGTCCTCGCCTTGTATCTGCGCCTGCCGTCGGCCGAGTCGTTCGCGTTTCAGCCCGGCCAATATCTCGACGTGATCCTGCCGGCAGGCCGCCGCCGCAGCTTCTCGATCGCCTCGCCGCCACACGATGCCCGGCTCCTCGAGTTGCACGTGCGCCGGGTCGCCGGCGGTGAGTTCACGGACCGCTTGTTCGTTGCCAATCCTGAGAAAGGCTTGCTGACGATCGAAGGGCCGTTGGGCGATTTTCGCTACCACGCCCCATCGGAGCGTGGCGATGCAGCGATCGGACCTGCGCTGTTCGTCGCCGGCGGCACCGGTTATGCGCCCATCAACAGCATTCTGCGACACCTGATCGAGCAGCGCAGCGAGCGCGCGATCAGCCTCTATTTCGGTGCGCGCGCCGAGTGTGATCTGTACGCCCACGCCCACATTCGAGAAATCCTCGGCGCCGCGCCGCGGCTCAGCTACCAGCCGGTGCTGTCGGAGGCATCGCCGGCATGGAGCGGACGACGGGGTCTGGTGCATGCCGCGGTGCTCGCCGACCACCCTCGGCTCGAGGGCTTTGACGTGTATGCGTGCGGGCCGCCGGCGATGATCGGCGCGCTGCGCCGCGATTTCCTCGCGCACGGGGCGTCGCCCGAGCGCCTGTACCTCGACTCGTTCGACTATGCGCCGGAAGTGCTCGCGCGCCAGCGCAACAATGCGTCGACCAAGTCTTGATCCGCGGCCGATGCGGCCTCGATCAACGGCACATCGAGGCCGAGCGGTGCGAGCCCCGCCGCGACCCGTGCACCAGGCACAAGCCAATGAGTACGCTCGAAGGCACCGCGCAGCGCCGGTGTCGCCAATTCGAGCAGTGCGGCGGCGATCTCGAGGCTGGTTGCGGTGACCACCTGCAGCAAGCCGGCCGCGGCCCGCTCCTCGGCCTGGCGCAGCAGCGCGGCATCGGGTCTTGCGGGCCGCCGCCGGTAGACGTCGATGGCGAGGATGCGCGCACCGCGCTTGGCGAGTTCCGTCGCGAGCAAGGCGCGGCCTCCCTCGCCCTTGATGAGCACGACGCGGCGGCCGGCAAGCTGTTGCAGGCCGGGTTCGTCGAGCAGGTGTTCCGAATCGAAACCGCCGGAGGGCGTGTAGCTGACGCGAAAGCCGGCCTCGCCCAGGGCTCGCATCGTCGCTGGACCGATCGCCGCCAGGCTCAGATCCTGCCGCCGCTCGAGCAGCGCCGCACCGAAGCGGACGGCATTCGCGCTCGTGAACACCAACAGATCGGATGGCTCGAGCGGTTCGAGTCGCGCCGCCAGTTCCGGCAGCGAAGCGGCCGGCTCGATTTCGATCGCCGGCAGCCGGAAGGTCGTGGCACCGTGCTCCTCGAGAAGCCGGCACAGCGGCAGCGATTGCGGCTGCGGGCGAGTGACGAGCACGCCGACCCCACCCAGGCGGCGCATGGCGTCAATCCGCCCGCAAGGCGTCGAGCAGGGCGCCGGCGCCGGCGTCGAGCAGTTGTTGAGCGAGTCCTCGGCCGAGATACGCGGCATCGCCGGCAGCCCCGGTTTGCGAGGCGCGCAACACGCGGGTGCCATCGACGGCGGCGACGAGGCCGTCGATCCTGAGCCGGTTGCCGTCGAGCGTGGCGTGCGCGGCGACGGGCGACTGGCAGCTGCCACCCAGATGCCGTGAGAAGGCGCGCTCGGCGTCGAGCACGACCCGCGTCGGTGCATCCTCGAGCGCCGCCAGGCGCGTCAGCGTGGCGGCGTCGTCGGTGCGGCATTCAACGCCGATCACGCCCTGGCCGACCGCCGGCAGCGAGATCTCCGGCGCCAGGTAGGCGGCGATTCGCGAGTCGAGGCCGAGTCGCGTGAGCCCGGCGCTGGCGAGCACGATCGCGTCGAGTTCGCCGTCGTCGAGACGGCGCAGTCGCGAGTTGACGTTGCCGCGCAGCGGCTCGATGCGCAGGTCCGGTCGAGCGGCGAGCAGCTGCGCCCGCCGCCGCAGGCTCGACGTGCCGACGCGCGCCCCCGGCGACAGATCCGCCAGGCCGTGCGCGTGGGCGGTGATCAGCGCATCGCGCGGATCGGCGCGCGCCAGCACCGCGGCGATCCCGAAGCCGGCCGGCAGATCGGCCGGCACGTCCTTCATCGAATGCACCGCGATATCCGCCCGTCGCTCCTGCAGGGCGATCTCCAGCTCCTTGATGAACAGCCCCTTGCCGCCGATCGCGGCAAGGCTGCGATCGAGGATCTGATCGCCTTTCGTCGACATCGCCACCAATTCGGTTTCCAGGCCCGGGTGGGCCGCGCGCAAACGCGCGGCGACGTGCTCGGCCTGCCACAGGGCGAGCTGGCTCTTGCGGGTCGCGATGCGCAGCGGCGCCGGCTTCACGACCGGCTTGAGCTCTTGCCCTTCGCGTCGCCGTCGCGGAACAGCGCAGACTTCAGCCGGTAGATCGTCGAGATGTCCTCGTCGCCATGACCGTCGCGGATGAGCGTGGCGTACTCGCCGAGCGTCGACTCGACCACCGGCAGGCTCACCTGGTGTGCGGCCGCCATTTCCCGGCAGATCCGCAGGTCCTTCTCGTGCAGGCGCACGCGAAATCCGGCCGGGAACTCGCCTTTCGCCATGAACGGCGCGCGGTTCACGAAGTACCAGCTGGAGCCCGCGCCCTGGCCGAGCGTGTCGATCACCCGCTCGAGCGGCAGTCCTTCGGCCTGCGCGAAGGCCATTGCCTCGGCAACGGCTTGGATGATGCCGGCGCACATGATCTGGTTGGTTGCCTTGGTCGACTGACCCGAGCCGCTCGGGCCGAGATACGCGATTTTGCGGCCAAGTTTTTCGAGCACCGGCAGCGCGCGCGAGAAAACGGCCTCATCGCCACCGACCATGATCGCGAGTGTGCCGAGCCGTGCGCCCTCGACGCCACCGCTGACCGGGCAGTCGAGGAAGCCGACGGCGCTTGGTGCCAGCCGTGCGTGCAGTTCGCGCGCGGTTCCGGCGCCGACCGTCGAACAGTCGATCACGATCTTGCCGGCGGCGAGCCCCGGGCGCAGGCCTTCGACCACGGCGCGAAGATCCTCGTCGGCCGAAACGCAGATCACGATCGCCTCGCAATCCGCGGCGAGCTCGGAAAGTTGGCGGTGGTCCTTGCAGCCGAGCTCGGCGGCGAGCGCGGCAGACTTATGTCCCGTGCGGTTCCAGACGCCGGCTAACTGGCCGGCGCGGTGTAGATTGCGCGCCATCGGCGCGCCCATGGCGCCCAGTCCGACAAAGCCTGTACGCATCGCGTGGGGATCCTCGTTGATCGCTGTCGAGAGCCGCTAGATTAATGCTTTGCCGCATGCGCGGCAAAGTGGCGCCCGCCCTGGGGGTAGAAGTCAGCTCGAACCGCCGCCGCTACAGAGCTTGTCGATCTGGCGCTTCGCGTTCAGGCGTGCGGCGTCGATTTGCGAGGAACTCAAATAGTCGCGCTGGCCGTTCGGCCCCAGCGTGTACATATGCCGGCCATTGATCAGTTGCTGGTAGTGCGCCTGCGCGGCGGCGCACTGTTGCTTGCGTGCCGCCGCGACGTCGGCGTTGACCGATTGTTGTAGCTCGCGGCGTTTACGCGCGGCGAGCACCTGGTCGCCGAGTGACGGCGTGGCCGGGGCAGGCGCCGCGGCAGCCGGTGGCGGCGAGTCCGGGTGATCGGTGCCGAGCAGGCGCACGATCGTCGCATGCGCACCGTCCGGCGGGGTGTCGCCGTATTGAACGATGCCCTTCGCATCGAGCCACTTATAGACGACCGCACAGGCCATCGTGGACCAGCCGAGCAGTACTGCACACAAAAGAATGCGTTTCATGGTCCCGGTCCTCGATGGCCGCTTCACTCACAGAGCGCGCGATCCGGATTCCCCGGTGCGGATGCGCACTGCCTGGCCGAGTTCACTGACGAATATCTTGCCATCACCGATCTTGCCCGTGCGAGCGGACTCGATGATCGCCTCTACGACCCGCTCGACTTGATCGTCTTCGACGGCCAACTCAAGCTTGATCTTGGGTAGAAAATCGACGACGTACTCCGCCCCCCGATACAGTTCAGTGTGGCCCTTTTGGCGGCCGAAACCTTTGACTTCGGTCACGGTAATGCCCTGTACCCCGACATCCGCGAGTGCTGCGCGGACCTCGTCCAGCTTGAATGGCTTGATGATAGCGACCACCAGTTTCATTCCGACACCCCTCGCGTTT
>JABEVI010000247.1 GCA_013044085.1 Steroidobacteraceae bacterium | reverse complement strand
TATGGGACCTGGAGCGAGGATGGGGCGAAGACGGCGACGGAGCGGGCGAGCGGGATCTGGCGCGAGACGCTGCGCCGCTACACGGCGCCCGCACGCGATGCGGGCATCGTCGAGGCGCTCGATGAATTCGTCTTACGCCGCACCGCCGCCGGCGGCTCACCGCCCGTGAGCTGAGGCAGGGCGCAACCCGCGCTATAGGGCGCCGATCGCCAGATCGAGGCGATAGCCGGCGATCACCAGATCGTAGCGGGCGTCATCGCGGTTCTTCAGCGCGGTCGCACGCAGCGACTCGGCTTCGAGGACCTGCGTGTTGGTGCCGAGACCGCTGCGGTACAGTTCGTCCGCGACGCGCTGGTTCTCCCTGGCCTGCGCCACGGCGAGGCCCGCGGCGCGCAGCCGGGCGGCGGCGTCGTCGCGGTCGAGCGCGCTGGTGCGCACCTGCAGGGCGATCTTCGAGCGCAGATCTTCGAGCTGCCGTTGCACGGCCCAGGCGCGGCTCCTGAGGGCGGCGGTGTGTTCGCGAATCTGTCCGGCGTCGAACAGCCGCCAGCGGAACTGCACACCGATCGTCGCGATGTTCTGCCGATCGAGGATTTGATTGTCGAAGTGGGTGTAGCCGGCGTGCAGGGCGACCTGTGGCAGGCTCTGTGCGCGCTCGGCGCGCGCGGCGTCCTCGAGGCGTGTGTGTTGCGCCTCGAGAACCGCAACCTCCGGACGCGTTTCGAGCGCGCGAGCGACGAGCGCGCCGATCGATTCGACGGGCGCCGCGGCCGGCGGCGGCTCGACGAGATCCGGCGTGCGATCGAGCGGCTCGCCAACCCAGCGATTGTAGGCGGCGGTTGCGATCGCGAGCGCATTCGCGGCGCGCAGCCGCGCTTGCAGCGCGTTAGCGAGCGCGACCTGAGCGGCCAGCTGATCGGTCTTGGCGACGGCCTGTTTGTCGTACATGACCTGCACGTCGTGCGCATGCGCTTTCAGGCTCGAGAGGCTCGTGTCGGCGACCTGCAGTTCGCTGCGGGCGCGCAGCACGCCGACATAGGCCTGCGTCACCGCGAACTTCACGTCGGCCTTGGTCATCGATTCCGCCGCGGCCGCGCCGCGCGCGCCGGCGCGCGCCGCGCCGATCGAGCCTCCCAGGGCCCCCGAGGTCCACAGCGGCACCGACAGATCCGCCGCGGCGCTCACGTAGCCGTCGTGTTTCCAGATCTTCGGCGAGCGGAACGGTCCGCTGCTCGTCTGGATGTCGAGAATCGGCGACTGGTTCAGCTGCGTGTAGCCGCCCTCGACGGCGAGCGTCGGCCAGCGGCCGCGCTCGGCGGCGGTGCGCTCGGCATCGGCCGCCGAGCGTTGGTTGCGCGAGGCGGCGATCTCGCCGTTGCGGTGCAGCGCCATTCGCCAGGCGTCGGTGAGCGTTTCGGCGCCCGCCGGTCTCGGTGCGCCGAGCGCGGCCGCAAGCGCGAGGCCTGCGGCCGCCGCTGCGATGGCGCGGCGGTGCGTGCGGATCGCGCGCCACATCAGCGCTCGCCGCCTTTCAATGAGACGACACCCAAGGCCTTGAGGACGTAGGTCTCGTAGATCGGGGTCAGGGAGCCGGTGCGCACCTTGCGCAGGAAATACTTCTCGAAGGCGATCTTCGCCAGATGCACCCACTTGCCCTTGCGCGACCAGGTGACGTTGCGCGGCGGAATTTGCGGCAGCGCCACGAACGCGGCGCCGGTGTCCCCGAAGTCGGCGATGCAGATCGCATTCCAGGTCGCCTGCGCCTCGATCGGCGCGCCGGCGATCGCGGCGGCGATGTTCGCAGCCGCCGCCGAGACCATCGATTCGATCATGTAACCGGTCTTCGGTGCGCCGGTCGCGACCACGGTCACCTCGACCGGCGGGATCGCGACGCAGACCCCGACCGAATAGATGTTCGGATACTTCGGATTGCGCTGATGCTTGTCGATCAGCACGAAGCCGCGCGGGTTGCACAGTCCCGGCACCGCCGCGACCGCATCGACGCCCTTGAATGCCGGAATCACCGCGCTGTACGCGAACGGCAGCTTGTGCTCCTTCTTGACGGCGCCGGCGTCGTCGAGTTCCTGGACGCTCATTTCGTTGGCCGCGACGGCCGTGATCTTCGCGTTCGTGATCCATTTGATGTGGCGTTCCCTGAGCTCCGATTCCATCAAGCCCTTGCTGTCGCCGACTCCGCCGAGGCCCATGTGGCCGATGTAAGGCTCGCTGGTCACGTAGGTCATCGGCACGCGGTCACGCAGCTTGCGCTTGCGCAGATCCGCATCGATGATCATCGCCGTTTCGTAGGCCGGGCCGAAGCAGCTCGCGCCGGGCGCCGCGCCGACGATCACCGGGCCGGGGTTGTCGAGAAATTCCTGATAGCGCTTCCAGGCCTGCGCCGAATGATCCTGGCTGCAGACCGACTGGGTGAAGCCCTCGGGGCCGAGGCCGGGCACCTCGTCGAACGCGAGCCGTGGGCCGGTGGCGATCACCAGGTAGTCGTAACTCAGATTCTTGCCGTCGGCGAGACTGAGTGCCGATTTTTCCGCGTCGATGCCTTGCACGCGGCCGACGATCCACTCGATGCCCTTGCGCTCGAGCGGTTCGCGCATTTCGACCCGGGTCTGTTCCGTGGTGCGCCAGCCGACCGCGATCCAGGGATTCGAAGGCGTGAATTCGAAGTAGGAACGCTCCCCGATCAGGGTGACGCGGTGTTCCTTCGCCAGACGTTTGCGCAGGTCGAAGGCGGCAGGAATGCCGCCGAGGCCGGCGCCGATCACGATGACATGTGCCATGGAAACTCCCCCCCATCCTTAGTGAACGGTCCGCGCACGCCGCCGCACGAGGTAGCCGTAGTAGAGCAACGGAATGATCATCAGCGTCAACATGGTGGACACGAGGATCCCGAAGATCAGCGAGATCGCGAGCCCCTGGAATATCGGATCGTCGACGATGAAGAACGCGCCGATCATCGCCGCGAGCCCGGTGAGCACGATCGGCCGGGCGCGGATCGCCGCCGCGCGAATGACCGCCTGGGCGGGCGGCTGACCGGATTCGACCTCCCGGTTGATGAAGTCGACCAACAGGATCGAATTGCGCACGATGATGCCGGCGAGCGCGATCATGCCGATCATCGAGGTCGCGGTGAACTGGGCGCCGAGCAGCGCGTGTCCCGGCATCACGCCGATGATCGTCAGCGGGATCGGCGCCATGACGATCAGCGGCACGAGGTAGGAACCGAACTGCGCCACCAGCAGCAGATAGATGAAGATCAAGCCGACCGCATAGGCGATGCCCATGTCGCGGAAGGTTTCGTACGTGATCTGCCACTCGCCGGACCACTTGATGCTGAAATTGCTGAGGCGGTTCGGCTGGCTGATGAAGCGCTGCGCGACGTGGTGGCCGTCGAGCAGGGTCTTCGAGACCCGCGAGACGATCCGGAACATGCCGTACAGCGGGCTGTCGGTGCGGCCGGCCATGTCGCCGGTCACGAACACGACCGGCAGCAGATCCTTGTGGTAAATGGTCGCTTCCCACGGTCTTTTGACGACTTTGACGACCTCGGACAAGGGCAGCAACTTCCCATCCGAGGTGCGTACCGGCATCTGCAACGCCTGACCGAGGCCGTCCTTGTCCGCCGGTCGAAGTTCGAGGCGTACGGCGATCGGGTCGCGTTCGGCGCCCGAGTGAATGTAGGTCGCATCGTATCCTGACAGCGCCGTCACCAGCGCGTTCGTCACCTCGGCCTGCGGCACGCCGAGCAGCGCGGCCTTGGCCCGGTCGAGCTCGATCTCATAACGCGGCGGCCCCGACGGCAGACTGTCGTCGGTGTCGACGATGCCCGGGGTCGTGTCGAACAGCTTGCGCAGCGCGCGTCCGACCCGCTCCTGAGCCGGGTAGTTCGGACCGAAGATCTCGGCGACGATCGGCGCCTGCACCGGCGGACCCGGCGGCACCTCGACGACCTGGATCGATGCGGCACCCAGGCGCTTGCCGAGCGCCGCGAGCGCCGGCCGCACCGCCATCGCGATGTCGTGGCTCTTGCGGCTGCGCTCGCTCTTGTCGACCAGATTGACCTGCAGGTCGCCGAGGTTGCCCTGTTGGCGCAGATAGTACTGGCGCACGAGACCGTTGAAGTCGATCGGCGCGGCGGTGCCGGCGTAGGCCTGGTAGTTGGTCACTTCCGGCACGCGGCGGATGATCCCGGAGAGCGCCGACAGGACGCGCGCCGTGTTCTCCACCGGTGTTCCGTCCGGCATGTTGACGATCACCTGGAATTCGGATTTGTTGTCGAACGGCAGCATCTTCAGCACCACCAGCTGCACCACGACGAGCAGCACGGCGATCACGATCGCGCCGAGCGTGCCGAGGTAGAGACGATGGCGGTTGCGTTGCGCGTGTTCGACATTCAGGAACGGGTTCATCAGGCGGGCGAACAGCCGGTGAACCCTCGTCTCCGGCGCGATCTCGTCGGTGTCCCGCGCGGCCGGGGCGTCCGCGGCGGAGGGCGTCCCCGCATCGTGGCCGGCGCCGTGGCCGCCGCCGGCGAGCAGCTTGCGGCACATCCATGGCGTGAAGGCGAGCGCGATCGCGAGCGAGATCATCATGCCCATGCTCGCGTTGATCGGGATCGGACTCATGTACGGCCCCATCAAGCCGGACACGAATGCCATCGGCAGAAGGGCGGCGATCACGGTGAAGGTTGCGAGAATCGTCGGTCCGCCGACCTCGTCGACGGCGCGCGGAATCACCTCGGAGAGCGGCGCCTTGTCGAACGAGCGATGCCGGTGCACGTTCTCGACGATGACGATTGCGTCATCGACGAGGATGCCGATCGAGAAGATGAGCGCGAACAACGACACCCGGTTGATCGTGAAACCCCAGGCCCAGGAGGCGAACAAGGTCGCGGCGAGCGTGACCATCACCGCGGCGCCGACGACCACCGCCTCGCGCCGTCCCATCGTCAGCAGCACCAGCAATACGACGGACGTGGTCGCGAACACCAGCTTCTCCATCAGTTTGCGGGCCTTTTGATCGGCGGTCACGCCGTAGTTGCGCGTCACGGTGACCTCGACTCCCTTCGGAATCATGATCCCCTTGAGTTGGTCGATGCGCCGGATCACCGCGGTCGCGACGTCGATCGCGTTGCTGCCCGGTTTTTTCGCGATCGCGATCGTGACGGCGGGAGTTTGCGCGATCCGCGGCAAACCTGATTTTACGCCGGCAGGCCCGGTGCCGAACCAGGCGTACTGCGACGGCGTCTGCGGCGCCTCGGTGACGGTGGCGACGTCGTCGAGGTAGATCGGTTTGCCGTCGCGCGCCGAAACGATCAAGCCGCCGATGTCGGCCCGGCTGGCGAGGAACGCGCCGGCCTGGACCGGCACGGACAGGCCGCCGCTGATCACGTGGCCCGCCTGGCGCACCAGATTGGCCGCCTGCAGCGAGGCGGCGATGTCCGCGGCCGTAAGGCCCGCGGCGGCGAGGCGCGCCGGGTCGAGTTCGACGTGCACACTCGGCTTGGTGTCGCCCACCGTGTACACGTCGCGGGTGTTCGGCACGCGTTTGATGTCGCTGATCATCGAGCGTGCGACCTTGCCGAGCACGTCGCCGCCGAGCCGCGGATCCTTGCTCCACAGCGTCAGCGTGAGGATCGGCACGTCGTCGATGCTCTTCGGCTTGATCAGCGGTTGCAGTATGCCGGTGCCCGGCGGGCGCCAGTCCTCGTTCGAGTAGACGGCGTTGTAGAGTCGGACGATGGCGTCGTTGCGATGGATGCCCACCTGGTACTGCACCGTGAGCACGGCGAGCCCCGGCCGCGACACCGAATAGATGTGCTTGACCCCGGAGATCTCGCCGAGCACTTTTTCCATCGGCGTCGCGACCAGGTTTTCGACCTGTCGGGCGCTCGCGCCTGGGAACGGAATGAAGATGTTCGCGAAGGTGACGTCGATCTGCGGATCCTCCTCGCGCGGCGTGACCGCCAGCGCGAAGATGCCCATCAGCAACGCCGTCAGCGCGAGCAGCGGCGTCAGCTGGTTCTCGAGGAAGAACCGCGCCACCCGTCCGCTGAAACCAAGCGGTCGACTCACGGCCGGTTTCCCGCGTTGGCGATGCGTGCGGCCGCGGCGGTCGGGTTGAGCGCGACGCGCTCACCGGCGCCCAGACCCGCGAGGATCTCGACCTCGGCGCCGATGCGGCGCCCCGGGCGCACATAGCGCAGCGATGGCCAGCCCTTCGCACCGAGCACGTAGAGCGCGGTGACCTCGCTGTGCACCACCAGGGCGGATGCCGGAACGAGCAGCCGCTCGGCCGTGCCGGTCACGAGACCGACCTTCACGTACATGCCCGGCGCGACGTCGAGCGCGCCCGGCGGCAGTTCGAGTCTCGCCCGGAAGGTGCTCGATGGGGTCGCAGCCTCCGGGAAGATCGTGATCTTGGTGGCCATCACCCGCCGGCCGCCGGCGTAGACCGCCGCCTGCTTCAGGCGGCTGACCTGCATGAGGATGCTCTGCGGCACGTTGGTGTCGACGCGCAGCCGGCTCAGCGACAAGCCGGTCATCAGCGGCGTGCCCGGTTGCACGCTCTCGCCGACATCGACCAGGCGCTTGCCGATCACGCCGGCGTACGGCGCGCGGATCTCGGTGTAGCCGACGCCTTCGCGCGCCGCGGCGACTCCGGCCAGCGCGGCCTGCAGATGCGCGGCGGCGGCGGCCTGATCGGCGTTCGCCCGGTCGAACTGGGCCTTCGAGACGACCCGGCGCTTGAACATGGCGTCGATGCGCCGATAGTTCGCCGCCGCCTCGGCATCACGGGCGCGAGCCTCCTTCAAGCCGGCCTGTGCCGCGTCGAGCCCCGCGCGCTGCTCGGCGCCCTTCAGACGCATAAGCACCGCGCCGGCCGGCACAACATCGCCGACGTCGTAGTAGATCGCGACCACCCGTCCGCTGGTCTGGGCCGAAAGCGTCGCCTGATTCACCGCCTCGACCGTGCCGTCGACGTAGCGTTCGAGCGGGATCGGCCGAGGCTGCACGACGAGGCTCGCGAGCGGCGGTTCGGCCGGGTGCGCAGGCGGCGGGCTCTTGGCGCCACAGCCGGCCAGGGAGAGGGCGACCGCGCACAGCGCGGCGGTGGGCAGGGTCGGGCGCAGGTGACGCATGGACGCCGCTGCGCTTCAGGTGAACGCGTTGCCGGGGCGCGCGCCGAGCTTTTTCAGCACGATCGCGAGCGGGCAGAATCCGGTGAACGAGGACTGCAGCAGGTTCGCACCGACGAACGCCGTGAACCAGAGCCAGTTGGCGTCGAGGTAGTGGGCGAGCACAAGGCTCGCGAGCACGAAACCACCGGCGAAACGCAATACCAAACGATCGATGCTCATCTTCGTTCTCCTTCGGGCGGCGTCTGTGCCGCGCATGAATCACCCTGGCCAATCATATCAACGAATGCTAAATTAGCAAATACTTATGAAAGGAAGGGCCACCCAACCGCCGTCCAGCGCCGATGTGCGCACTCACGCCGGCGAGGCCGCCGCCTTCCTGAAGGCGCTCGCCAACGAGCAACGCCTGCGGGTGCTGTGCGTGCTGCTCGGCGGGCCGCGTTCGGTCGGCGAAATCAATGCGAGCCTGTCCCTGAGCCAGTCGGCCTTGTCGCAGCATCTTGGCGTCCTGCGCGCGGCCGGCGTTCTCACGAGTTCGCGGCGCTCCCAGACCGTCCACTACGCGCTCGCCCCGGGTCCATCGCTCGCGATCCTCGAGGTGCTGAACCGCGCCTATTGCGCGCCGGGTGCCGGGATCCGCGGCGCCGCTCGACGCCGTGACGCCCGGTGTAAGCCGCGTTCGCGCTGAAGGTGCTTTCATGCGCCGTGCTGCAGGCCGCGCCACGATCCGGCGTTCTGCACATCCTCGAAACCCAGACGGCGCAGCACAGGATCACGCACTGCGTCTTGTCGAGTTCGCCGGCGCGC
>JABEVI010000054.1 GCA_013044085.1 Steroidobacteraceae bacterium | reverse complement strand
GCCGGGCTGGACATCCGATGCCACTATATCGAGGCGCTGCGCCGTGCGAAGGTCATTCCGTTGGACCCTCGATACGGCGCATTGACCAGCGCGCTGGTCGCCGCCGGGCGGCTCGGACAGAAAACGTCCGCCGGCAATTACGATTATGGCCCGGATCGACGCACGCCGATTCCCTCAGAGAAGGCTCTCGAACTGCGCGATCGGATCGCGGCCGACCTCGGCATTGCGCGGCGCACCTATGGGGAGGAGGAGATCGTCATGCGATGTCTTCTGCCCGTGATCAACGAGGCGGCCCGTGTCCTCGACGAGGGAGTGGTGGCCCGGCCCAGCGATATCGACGTGCTCTGGGTCTACGGTTACGGATTTCCCACCGGCAAGGGCGGACCCGTCTACCTCGCTCGGCAACTTGGGGTGCAGGCGGTTCGCAGGGAACTGGAGAGCCGGCGTGAGGCGGATCCGACATTCGGTAATACCTATTGGGCGCCGAGCCGCGCCCTCGACCTGTTGCTTGCTTGACACCTGGAGCGAGAAAATCCGCCATGAGAGAAGCCGTCATCGTTTCTACGGCCAGAACACCGATAGGTAAAGCCTATTCGGGGGCCTTCAACAACCTCGAATCGCCGACCCTCGCCGGCATTGCCATCGAGCACGCCGTCAAGCGGGCTGGGGTGGACCCGGTCCAGATCGAGGACTGTGTGATGGGCTGCGCGATGCAGCAGGGCACTCAGACCTTCAATATCGGCCGACTGGCCGCGATGGCCGCTGGACTGCCGGAGTCGGTCGGAGGCATGAGCATCGATCGCCAATGCGCCTCGGGGATGATGGCAATCGCGACGGCCGCCAAGCAAATCGTTCACGACGGTATGGAGGTATGCGTTGCCGGGGGTGTTGAAAACATCAGCCTCGTTCAGAACAAGCTGTTCAACGGATCCCGTGTTCCCGACCCACGATTGCTGAAGCGGCATCCAGATGCGCACATGCCGATGTTGCAAACCGCCGAGGTGGTTGCTTACCGCTATGGCATCACGCGCGATGCGTGCGATGAATATGCGCTGCAAAGCCAGCGCCGCATCGTGGCAGCACGCGCCGCGGGGGCCTTCGATGCCGAGATCGTGCCCGTAACCGCGGAGAAAATGCTCAGCGACCGGAAGACCGGCGCGATCTCCTTCGAGAATGTGCTGCTCGCCAGCGACGAGGGTCCGCGTCCGGACACAAGTTTGGAGGCGTTGCACGGGCTCGCGCCGGTGCTGGGTCCTCACGGCGTGGTCACCGCCGGAAACGCGAGTCAACTATCCGATGGTGCGAGCGCCTGCGTACTGATGGAGTCTGCGGCGGCGGCCCGTCACGGAATCCAGCCTCTCGGGCTTTATCGCGGCATGATGGTCGTCGGCTGCGCCGCCGATGAGATGGGGATCGGACCCGTGTTCGCAGTCCCCAAATTACTGCAGGTGCATGGGTTGACGGTGCAGGACATCGGGCTGTGGGAGCTGAACGAGGCGTTCGCGGTTCAGGTCCTTTATTGCCGGGACCGATTGGGCATACCGAACGAGCGCTTGAACATCGACGGAGGCGCGATCGCGATGGGCCACCCCTACGGCATGTCAGGAGCCCGTTTGGTCGGGCATGCGCTATTGGCCGGAAAGCGCTGCGGAGCCAAGTACGTCGTTGTTACCATGTGCGTCGGGGGTGGCATGGGCGCCGCCGGATTATTCGAGGTTCTCTGAGTGTATTCCAGGCTTCTCGAACCGCTTGACCTTGGATTTACCCAGCTGGCGAATCGAGTCATCATGGGGTCGATGCACCTGGGGCTCGAAGAGGCCAAGGGGGGCTTCGAACGGATGGCGGCGTTTTACGCCGAACGGGCCCATCGCGGCGCCGGACTGATCGTGAGCGGCGGCATTTCCCCGAACGATGAGGGGCGGCCAATGCCGGGGGGGGCGTGCCTGGACAGTCCCGGCAAGGCGGACAGACATCGTCTGGTCGCGGACGCGGTGCATCGGGCCGGTGGCAAAATCGCGATGCAGATACTGCATTTTGGCCGGTACGCCTATCATCCGGCACTGGTGGCTCCCAGCGCACTGCAGGCGCCGATTAGTCCTTTCGTACCCCGGGAATTGACGCACGCCGAGATTCAGAAAACCATCGACGACTTCGCGAATTGCGCGAGCCTCGCGCAGTTGGCCGGCTACGACGGTGTGGAAATCATGGGCTCGGAGGGATATCTCATCAATGAGTTCATCTCCGCGCGCACGAATCAGCGGACGGATCAATGGGGTGGCGACTATAACGCCAGAATCCGTTTCCCGGTCGAGATAGTCCGGTGCGTGCGTGAACGCGTCGGCTCGCGGTTCATCATCGTGTATCGGCTCTCCATGCTGGATCTGGTCGAACACGGATCGAGCCTCGAGGAAGTGGTGCAACTCGCCCAGGCGATCGAATCCGCGGGCGCAAGCATCATCAACACCGGCATCGGCTGGCACGAGGCCAGGATTCCCACGATCGCCACGATGGTTCCACGGGCGGCTTTCGCCTGGGTTACCAAACAGCTGCGCGCGCAGGTGAAATTGCCGTTGGTGGCCTCGAATCGCATCAATGATCCGGACGTGGCCGAAAAGCTGCTTGCCGAAGGCGGTTGCGACCTGGTGTCCATGGCCAGGCCGTTCCTCGCCGACCCTGAATTCGTGCGCAAGGCTTCCGAGGGGCGGGCAGACGAAATCAACACCTGTATCGCCTGCAACCAGGCGTGCCTCGATCATACCTTCGCCGGAAAGATCACTTCGTGTCTCGTCAATCCGCGTGCTTGCCGGGAGGACGAACTCAACTACGCCCCGGTCGGACGCGCCAAACGCATCGCGGTCGTCGGCGCAGGTCCGGCGGGTCTCAGTTTTGCGACGATCGCCGCGGCGCGGGGACACCAGATATCCCTGTTCGAAGCCGACCGAGAGGTCGGCGGCCAATTCAATTTGGCAAAGCGGATTCCAGGCAAGGAAGAGTTCCATGAAACCTTGCGTTATTACCGCCGGCAGCTGCAGATTCACGGCGTCGATCTGCACCTTGGATGCTCGGTCTCGGCACGGCAGTTGATCGAATCCGGGTTCGATGAGATCGTCCTCGCAACCGGCGTCAAATCGCGAACACCCGAGATCGAGGGAATCAATCACCCCAAAGTGGTCGGCTACGCCGATGTCTTGCGCGAACTGAGGCCCGTCGGCCGTCGAGTCGCGACGATCGGTGCAGGTGGCATCGGCTTCGATGTGGCGGAATTCCTCCTGAAGACCCCGCGGGAGGCGAATGAGTCGGAGACGCAGGCGGCGAATTTCTACGCAGAGTGGGGCATCGACACAGCGTACCGGCAACGAGGCGGTCTTCAGGCACCGCATCGACCGAACCCACGGCGGCAAATCACCTTGCTGCAGAGAAAAAGCAGCAAAGTCGGCGATGGCCTCGGCAAGACGACCGGCTGGATCCATCGGACATCGCTGAAGAACCACGGTGTCAGGATGATTTCCGGGGTCCGCTATCACCGCATTGACGACGCCGGGTTGCACGTCGAGATCGAGGGTCGCGCGACCTTGATCGAGGTCGACAGCGTCGTGATCTGCGCAGGTCAAGAGCCGTGGAGGGAGCTCGAGCCGCCGCTCAGGGCAGCCGGCGTCAGTGTTCATGTCATCGGCGGCGCGGACAAGGCGGTGGAACTGGATGCGGAGCGGGCGATACGACAAGGCGTCGAGCTGGCCGCGGCGATTTGAGTCCGTGCCCCGGCCGATGCGCTGGGAGCTGATGCTGCGGCTCGCGTGGCTGTGGGCGACGGCGAGACGTCTGCCGGCACCGCCCGGTCCCCGGGGGTTCATACACGGCGCAACACCGGCATTGGCACTACTTGGCTTCGGTGACTCGATCGCCGCCGGCATCGGCGTCGCCGACCAGTCCGAGGGGCTGGTCGGCCAGGTGGCGGCAAAGCTCTCGCCCGGCCGGGCCATTCGCTGGGAAAGCTTCGCGAAATCGGGGGCCACCGCTGATGCGCTGGTGAGCATGCTCGATCGTGCGGGCCACGAGCCGGCCGATTTCGTTCTGCTGAGCTGCGGGGTGAATGACATCATCCGACGACGCCCGGCGGAACAATTTTACCGGAAACTCATGCAGTTTCACGCGCAAGCCCTGCACCGGTGGCCGCGAGCGATCATCGTGCACGTCGGCGTCCCGGCGTTCGCCACGTTTCCCGCGTTGCACGGCAGACTGGGTCGTATTCTCGACCGGCAGGCGATCGGCTACGTTGCTGCGGCCAAGAAAGCGGCGCTCGATGCCGGCATCCGATACGCCGAATTCCCAGCCGATATCCGTTGCGAACATTTTGCGGTCGACGGCTTTCATGCAGGTCCGGCCGGCTGCGCCGCCTGGGCCGGCCGTGTCGTCGAGTCGCTTAGCGTGTGAGTTTAATCGCCTTGTTCGCGCAAACGCTGGCGCAGCAACTTCTTGTCGATCTTCCCCAACGTGACGCGTGGCAGGTCCGAGACCACGTAGACCCGTCTGGGGACCTTGAAATCCGCCAGTTCCTGGCGGCACCGGGCAAGTATGCGGTCCGCCAGGTTTTCGGCTTCCATCAAAGGAATGACGTACGCCACCGGGACCTCCTCGAGCATTTCGTCGGGCGCGCCGACGACGGCGACTTCCGCGATTGCGCCCATCGAGTAGATCACGCGTTCGATCTCGGCGGCCGCAACGCTCTCGGCGCCGACCCGAAGCATGTCCTTCTCGCGCATGTCGAAGCGGATTTGCCCGTCGGCAAACGGGGTCACGCGATCGCCTGTCGAGAACCATCCCTCTTCATCGTAACATTCGTCCGTGGCTTCTTGATTGCCGAGATATTCGAGGAACATCGATATGCCGGGGATGCCGCGCAACTTCAAATGACCGCTCTCACCGAAGTCGACCTCGGACCCGTCGTCTCGTACGACCTTCACCTCGTAGCCGGGGACCGGGACTCCCATGGCCATCTCACGGCCCAACCAGCCGTGCTCGGCCATGATCGTCAATGTCACCGTCTCGGTCATCCCGAACCAGCCCAGCGTGCGCAGGCCCCAGGCATCTCGGATCGCCGAGATATCCGATGCGCCGAGTCCGATGAACCTCAGCTTGTTCGCCGGCGGCTTCGGCTGTTTTATCAAGGCGAGCAGAGTGAAGGCGATGCCGATGAACCAGGTGCACTGATGGCGGACAATGGCGTCCCAGAACCGGCTCGCCGAAAATTTGGGGTGCAGGACGATCGTTCCGCCGGACCATAATGTGCTCAAAGTCGAATAGGACATCGCATTGGTGTGAAACAGCGGCAAGTAGACGAGCGAAACGTCGTCGCCGTGAATGTCGAGCAATGAGGCACCGATGCGCGCTCCCCAAAGGGCGTTCGCGTGAGTCCAAACGACACCCTTTGGTCGGGAGGTCGTCCCGGAAGTGTATTGCACGCTGTTTGGCGCCATCGGCTCCGCCGGCCTCGTCGGCGCAGCCGATTCGTCGGCGAACAAATCGCCGAATGCGAGAACATCTGCAGGTTTCGCGGCCTCGGGCGGCGCGCCGAGGTCGGTCGACGTGCACGCGATCCAGCGGAATTTCACGCCCAGAGACTGCACCGCATCGAGTAGTTGCGGTTGAGTGATTGCCGCGACGACCTGCGAATTCGAGGCGTAATAGGCAAGTTCCTCCACCGAGGAGCGCGTGTTGGTCGTGACGGCAATCGCCCCCAGTCGCGAGCAGGCGAAGTAAGCGATGAGGAATTCCGGGCAGTTACCGAGATGGATGAGCACCCGATCGCCGCCCACGACACCCCGGGCGGCGAGACCGGCGCAGACACGAGCGACATCTCGTGCGAACTCCTGGTAGGTCCAACGCGCCCCGCTTCCCTCGAAGGGTTCCCACACCAGAAAGGGATGATTGGGACGAGCCTGCGCCTGGGTTGCGAGCAGCCACGGCAAGTCGCGTCCGGTGAACGCATGCGTGGCGGTGGGCTTAAGTGCGGTTTTCGCGGGCATTCGATGCTCTCCGGTTCTTGAAAATGAATTTACTCGATGAAGACGGCGCGACCATTGGCTATCGCAATGCCGCCGCCGGCGCTGCGCATTTCGAAGGCAACGACGCCGTTCGCTTCGACGGTGGCGTCGTGTGTGAGCGTGATGAACGATCCCGGTGTCACCGGGGCTCGGAATTCACCCATGAGGCGGCCGAGTCGCCGCCCCCCCGGCGCCGCGAACTGGCGCGCCAGTGCTTGACCCGCGATTGCCCAAGTCGCGGTGCCCTGTAATACGATATCGGGCAGCCCGGCTTGACGTGCGACTCGCCGCTCGGTGTGAATCGGATTGCGTATGCCCGTGCACTCGGCGTAGATGTGCGCCAGGCCGCGCGGCACCGGTATCTCGATCTGCTTCCAAGGAGCGCGGCCTGCGTCGGGAAATGCCGGCGGCCGTTCGATGACGCGGTCAGCCCCGACGATGCTGGCTCCACGGCAAAGGACGGTCATCCACGAGGTCACCAACAAGCGTTCGACGACGGATTCCCGTATATCGATGCGCATTGAGAGGAGCGCTCCGGCGCGGACGCTCGACAAGCCGACGAGGCTTCCCTCGATCCGAAGATCGCTGCCGGCACGGATCGATGCATGAAATTGCGAGTCCTGGCCGACGTGCAGAAACTGCGAGAGATTTTTTTCGTCAATGCCAAGCAGGCGCGACCTGTCCGGATCCTGCAAAAACGCCCACTCCAGAGCGACGCAAAATGACGGCAGAGCCGCAAGACCACACGGCTGGTCGTCATCGAGCGCCGGCGCGTCATTCGCATCAATTGCCGCCGCGAAGGCGAGCAGACGTCGGGTGGTCGCATTGACCCGCATCACGCCAAGGTCCATTCCGATAATGGTCGAGTCGAATTGCATCGCTCCGCCGCTTCCTCATTTGCCGGGATGCCGCGCCCGGCGTCGCTGTCATGGACGAACCCGCCCCGCCGGTCCTTGACATTGGCGTACCGACTGACTGAAAATATACACTGTACATATGAAGGGCGCCAGAAGCGGCGACCCTCAGTAGAATCGAGCGAATGGCCGTGATTACCGCGGCTCAGACCGCATCAGCGGGAGTACTTATGGGCTCTCCGGAGTTTACGTTGACGAGCGCCGAAGGCGCGGGAAAGTTTCCCGATTCCACGTCGCGTTCGGCGGCGCTCTATGCACGCGCCGCAGCGGTTTTGCCGGGCGGAAACAGCCGCCACTCCGTTTATTTTCCGCCGTATCCAATCTACGCGCATCGGGGACGAGGCAGCCGGATCTGGGACGTGGACGGCATCGAACGTCTGGACTGTGTCAACAATTACTCCTCCCTGATTCACGGGCACTCCCATCCCGCGATCGTCGAGGCGATTTCCCGCCAGGCCGCCGAACTCATTTCAGTCGCGCTACCGACGGAAAGCGAAGTGTTGTTGGCGGAACTCCTGATCGAGCGACTCGAGGCGGTTGAGAGAATTCGCTTCTGCAATTCCGGGACTGAGGCGGTGATGTTTGCGCTCAAGGCGGCACGAGCATTCACCGGCCGGCCGCTGGTCGCGAAAATCGAGGGGGCTTATCATGGCTCGGGCGAAACGGCGTCGGTGAGCACCATGCCGGATCCCGCTCGTTGGGGCGATCGGGAGGCGCCGGCGGCCGTGCCGGACAGCGGTTCCGGTCCCGGAGTCGGGCATGACGTGGTTGTGTTGTCCATGAACGACGTCGAGCGCGGTCGCCGACTCATACGCGCGAACGCCGATCGCCTCGCGGGCGTGCTCATCGACCCGATGGTGAAGAACCTGGCATTCATGGCCGCGACACCCGAGTTCGTCGCGATGCTACGCGAAGAAACCGAGCGATGCGGCGCACTTCTGATTTTCGACGAGGTGTACAGTTTGCGCCTCGGCTTTCATGGCGCGCACGCCACGCTCGGCGTCAAACCGGATGTCGTCGCGTTGGGAAAAATCATCGGAGGTGGCTTGCCGATCGGTGCGGTCGGCGGGCGTGCCGATTTGATGGATCAGTTGTTCGATCCGCGCGTGGGCGCGAAGCTCGCGCATGCCGGTACGTTCAATGCGAACCCCTTGACCATGGCCGCCGGAGTCGCCGCCATGAAACATTTCGACGAGACGGCATTCGATAGGCTCGGGATGCTCGGAGAGCGGTTGCGAACCGGCTTGAGGGAGGCGTTGCGAATCAGCGGCCGCGCCGGAACCGTGACCGGTGCGGCATCGATGATCGGTCTCTTCATGACGGATTCCAAGATACACAACTACCGGGACCTGGTCACCGCGTTGATCGCTGATCCCGGAATCAAAAGGCGTGGTGACGCGCTCTTCCGGCAGCTTTTGAACCGGGGTGTGTTCATGGGTTCCCAAGGCTTTTTCGTGCTATCGACCGCCAATACGGCCGCTGAAATCGATCGGATCATCGAGGCGGTGGCGGATTCGCTGCGGTTCTTGCCAGAGTGAGTGTTCCGGCGCGAGAATG
>JABEVI010000246.1 GCA_013044085.1 Steroidobacteraceae bacterium | reverse complement strand
TTCTCACTTGCTTCGCATAACACGTTCAGCTACACCTCGCCGTCGCTCGATCTGCAGTACAAGTACAATCGCCACTTGAACCTGTACGCGCTGTACAGCACCGGGTTCCGGCCCGGCGGCTACAATACGACGGTAACCACACCCGCCGACATTCCCTACGGCCAGGAGACCGCGAAAAACTATGAGGCGGGGTTCAAGAGCCGCTGGCTTCAGGGGAAGGCTGCGCTGAATTTTTCGATATTCCGGATGGATCAATACAACCTCGCGATCCAACAGACCGATCTGTCGAGCACGCTCAACTTCACCTATCTTGCGAACGTCGGCAGCGCTCGCACCGACGGATATGAACTCGAGGCGATGATACGACCGATCCGCCCGCTGACCGCCTCGCTCAGCGTGGGCCACCTCAACTCGACATATACGCGTGGCACCGTGAACGCGGGAACCCCTCAACAGATCGATCTCACAGGCCGCGTGCTCTCGGGAGTTCGTCCTTGGACGATCAATGCGCAGCTGCATTACGACACGGCGTTGTCGAACTCGATCCGCTTCTCCGGACTGGTTGACGCGCGCCGGGAGACGGGCGGTGCAATCGGCAACAACTCCGACTATCCCTTGCAGTCGCTCACTCTGCTGAATCTTGCTGCGAGCTTGACACTGCACAAGAACACTCAGGTGACGCTGTACGACCACAATGCCACGAACAAGATGATTCCGTTGTTCGTGTATGCAACCGGCGACGTCGGCACCAACATCGGCCGGCGATTCGGTCTGCAAGTCACGCAGAAATTCTAGTACGCCGACCGGTTCGGGAGGCAACCGTACCGGCGCGGGGAACGCCGGTACGGATTCTCAGCGCGTCTGCGGAAATCCCAGGTCGATGCGGCTGGTCGCGGGGTCTGGCCAGCGGCTCGTGACGACCTTGCCGTGGGTGAAGAACAGCGCACCCTCGGGCCCGTAGATGTGCTGGTCGCCGAACAAGGAGGCCTTCCACCCACCAAAGCTGTAGTACGCGACCGGGACAGGAATCGGAACGTTGATGCCGACCATCCCGGCCAACACATCGTACTGAAAGCGCCGGGCGGCGCCACCGTCGCGCGTAAAAATAGCGGTGCCGTTTCCATAGGGGTTCCGATTCACCAGGTCGAGCGCGTCGTCATAGCTACCCACGCGCACAACGCCAAGCACCGGCCCGAAGATCTCGTCGCGATACGAGGACATGTCCGGCGTGACGTGATCAAGGAGGGAGACGCCGAGAAAAAATCCCCGTCCAGGCAGTTGGGTGCGACGACCGTCGACCACGATTTTCGCGCCTTCCCGCTCGGCCCCGGAGAGGTATCCGGCGACCTTGTCGCGGTGTTGCGGTGTGATCAAGGGCCCCATCTGCGCTCGTGGGTCGGTTCCCGGCCCTACGCGCAGACGGGCCATGCGCTCGGCCATCGCGGCAACCAGCGCGTCGGCGACGACGCCGACGGCCACGACGACTGAAACCGCCATACAGCGCTCGCCAGCCGACCCGAAAGCGGCACTGATGGCTGCATCCGCTGCGCCGTCGATTTCCGCATCCGGCAGCACGACCATGTGGTTCTTCGCGCCGCCAAGCGCCTGTACCCGCTTTCCGGCCGCCGTACCCCGCTCGTAGATACTACGGGCAACCGGGGTCGAGCCGACGAAACTCACCGCTTCGATCGCCGGATGCACGAGAAGCCGGTCGACGGCCGCCCTATCGCCGTTGATGACGTTGAAAACACCGGCCGGCAGCCCCGCTTCCGCCAATAGCTCGGCGATGTACATGGCGGCGCCAGGGTCCTTCTCGGATGGTTTGAGGACGACGGTGTTCCCCGCCGCGATTGCGTTGGCGAATATCCACATCGGCACCATCGCCGGAAAATTGAAGGGCGTGATCCCGGCAACCACTCCGAGCGGCTGTCGAATCGAGTAGACGTCGACCCCGGTCGCCACTTGCTCGCTGAATTGTCCCTTGAGGATCTGTGGAATGCCGCACGCCACCTCCACGTTCTCCAGACCCCGGGCGATCTCCCCAAGAGCATCGCTCGGAACCTTGCCGTTCTCACGCGTGATGATCGCGGCAAGTTCTTGACGATGGCTCGAGATCAATTCGCGGATTCGAAACAGAATCTCCACCCGGCGCGACAGCGACGTCGCCCGCCAAGCGGGGAATGCCTGCCGGGCACAGGCCACGGCGGCATCCACGGTCGCCTCGTCGGCGTACTCGAGCTCCGCGATCTGCTCCGCGGTTGCGGGATTGTATACGGGGCCTCGACGGCCCGACTGGCCGGCGTGGCTACGGCCGGCGATCCAGTGATGAATGAGTGTCATGCGCACAGCATAAGTTCAGTGACCGGAAGCGGTATGCAGAGAAGGTATCGGACTATCGCCTCTGCGCATCGTCTGCGCACCGGCTCGAGCTATTCTCCGAGCTTTGATAATGCGCGGCCTACGATTCTCATCGGCCGGTGGAGTTCCTCGTGTCCCCTCTCGAAGTGCGAGCCGCCGTCAGGGCGCTCGCGGGCTCCAAAGTCCGCGAGGTCGCCAACGCCGGCTTCGGTCAGTCCGATGTCCTGAAATTCTGGTTTGGGGAGAGCGATGAACCGACTCCCGGTTATATTCGCGAGGCGGGAATGGAGGCCCTGCGCGCAGGGCAGACGTTCTATAGCCACAACCTGGGTCTCGACGAGTTGCGCAATGCCATCGCGAATTATCTTGTTGCGCTGCACGGACGCCCATTCGACGCGCAACAGATCTGCGTGACGAGTGCCGGCGTGTCCGCGCTGATGATCGCGATGCAATCGCTCCTCGAGCCGGGTGATCGCGTCGTCGCCGTGTCACCCGTCTGGCCGAATTTGACGGAGATCCCGCTGATCCTTGGTGCCCATCTCGTACGGGTGCCGCTGCACGTGGCCGAAGGACAGTGGCGGCTCGACGTCGGCCGGCTGCTGGAGGCGATTACGCCCAAGACGCGCTTGTTGCTCCTGAACTCCCCCGGCAATCCGACCGGCTGGATATTGCCGAAGACGGATCGAGAGGCGATCCTCGCGCACTGCCGACGCCTCGGCACTTGGATTCTGACCGATGACGTCTATGAACGACTGACCCTCGACGGTGCGGGATCCGCGGCCCCGTCGCTGTTGAGCGCGGCATCCCCGGAAGATCGCATCGTCGGAGCGAACAGTTTCTCCAAAGCCTGGCTGATGACCGGCTGGCGAATCGGATGGCTCGTCGTCCCACCCTCGATTCGCGAGGACATTGGCAAATTGATCGAATTTAACACCTCTTGCGCGCCTGAGTTCGTGCAACGTGCCGCACTGGCCGCCCTGCAGCGCGGCGAGTCACAGGTCGAGACCCTGCGCCTCGAACTGCGTGCCAAACGTGACTTCGTTCTGACCCGACTGCGCGCCATGCGCGGGGTCGAGGCACCGATGCCGGAGGGCGGCATGTATGCGTTTTTTCGCATCGCAGGCCATACCGATTCGGTGAATCTCGCCAAGCGTTTGATCGCGGAGGCCAAACTTGGTCTTGCGCCTGGAGCTGCGTTCGGTCCCGAAGGTGAGTCCTGGCTGCGCTGGTGTTTCGCGGCGAAACGCGACGCCTTGGCCGACGGCCTCGGCAGACTCGAGTCCTGGAATCGATCCGTGACCGAGCGTGATGCGCATTGGTCATGACGCCATCGAGCATCCGCATCGTGATTCCCATCACGCACGATTACCCTGCACGGGCGATCGCTTTCCCGTTCTGCTTCCCATGAGGATTCATTGCTTGCCGAAGAACCACGACATCCAGCTTTACGTCCGACGCGAATCCTGGCGTGTCGACGGAGTATTTGCCATCGCGCGCGGTGCGCAAAGCGTCGCTGAACTCATCGTCGTCGAGTTGCGCAGCGGGTCACGCAGGGGTCACGGGGAATGCGAGCCGCAGGAGTACTACGGCGAATCGCCCTCCACGGTAATTGCGCAGATCGAGAGACTCAGACCGCAGATTGAATCTGGGCTGACTCGCGAGGAACTTCTGGTAGACATGCCGCCCGGCGCGGCGCGCAACGCCTTGGACTGCGCAATGTGGGATCTCGAGGCCAAATGCTCTGGGCGTAGCGCCTGGGCGATCGCCGGGATCGAGCCGCGCACCGTCGTCACCGATTTCAGCCTCAGCCTGGACACGCCTGAGAAAATGCGAGAGCGCGCCCTTAAATATCGGGATTGGCCCATCCTGAAGATCAAGTTGGGCGGTGGCGATATCGACGTCGATCGTGTCGCGGCGGTGCGGGACGCGGCACCCGGCGCGCGCCTCACCGTCGATGCGAACGAATCTTGGACCCCGGCCCAACTCGAGCGTGACGCGCCGAGGCTGCACGCACTCGGTGTCGAGCTCATCGAGCAACCCCTGCCGGCGAAGAACGATGCGGCACTGCGCATCTACGAGCCGATAATTCCGATATGTGCGGACGAGGCTTGCCATTCCCGGGCATCCCTCGATCGGATCGATGGTCTATATCAGTTCATCAACATCAAGCTGGACAAGACCGGTGGGTTGACGGAAGCACTCGCATTGGCACGCGAGGCGCGTGCCCGTGGACTGCGTCTGATGGTCGGCTGCATGACCGGCACTTCGCTCGCAACCGCTCCGGCGTTGCTCGTCGCAAGCCTGGCCGAATACGTAGACCTCGATGGGCCCTTGCTGCTGGCCGCGGATCGCGACCCGCCGGTTTCCTATGCTTTAGGCGTGATCTCCCCGGCGCCGTCGGCGCTCTGGGGATGATGGCGCGCCTGGGCCGAGAAAGCTTCTTTTGAGGAGAGTCGACATGACTGTAAGAGCGACCCGTGCCGCGGTGCCGAAGAATCTTCTCCCCTTGATGCGTCTGCAAGGCGAGGACGAGCGGTGGACGATCGAGCAACGCCTCGCGCACTACGGCGTTCCGGGAGTGAGCGTCGCCGTCATCGAGGGGGGTGAAATCGCCTGGTCCGACGGATTTGGCGCGCGTCAACATGGCCTCGATACCCCGGTCGACGCAGACACCGTCTTCATGGGCGCCTCGAACAGCAAGCCGATCACCGCCCTTCTGATACTGCAACACGTGGAACGCGGCATTCTGGACCTCGATGTCAACGTCAACCACTACCTGAAGCGTTGGCAGGTGCCGGAAAACGAGTTCACACGCCGCTTCCCGGTCACGTTGCGCGCATGCTTGAGCCACAAGGCCGGCCTGACGGTCAACGGATGGGGAGCGGCGCGGCGCGGCCAGCCGGTCGCCAACCTGCTCGATCTGCTGGAAGGCACCGCACTGTCGGGTCAGCGGGCGGTACGGGTCGACAAGACCCCCGGTGGCGGCGAACGCTACTCGGGCGGCGGCTTTGTGATCGCCGAAATGCTCCTGGAAGACGTGACCGGCCAAGCCTTCGACGAACTGGCCGACGAGTGGGTCCTGGGACCGCTCGGAATGCGTCACACCACGTTCGTCAATCCGTTGCCGGAACAGTTCCAGCAAAATGTCGCGAGCGGTCACGATGAGATGGGCAATGCGCCGCCCGGGGGCTGGCTTGTTTCCCCCGACATGGGCGCCGGCGGAATCTTCACAACCGCCGCTGACTACGCTCGCTTCATGATCGCAACCCGCAACGCGTTCTTGGGCAGTAAAGATGCGCTGCTGCGTCAGGACCTCGCCCAACAGATGCTGACCCGGCAGGGATCCGGCCAGTTCGGACTGGGATGGCGGTCGGTTGGCGACGGCGATACCCGTCGCATGAATCACGGCGGGTCGAATGACGGTTACCAGAGCGAGACGACGCTGTACCTCGACAGCGGTGATGGAGTGGCTGTATTCACGAACGCCGTGGCGGGCGTTCTGCTGCACGGCGAGATACACAATGCCGTTGCCGACTTGCAGGCTTGGAAAGACTTCCTGCCGGCGCCGAGGAGGGCGCAACTCGTGCCCGCGTCCGAACACTGGCGATATTCGGGACAGTACCGGATCGTGAGGGGCGTCGAGATGCCAACATTACGCGTCTACGCCGAGGACGGCGTACTCAAAAGCGCCATCGACGGGATGCGGGTCACCGGGACACCGATCTATATCGACGAGCAAGGCGTGCTCTTCTCCCGGATGAATCGCCTGGAGACCCGGGTTTGCTACGGTCTCGATGGGCGCGCGCGCCAGCTCGGCGTATTTGAAGCCACGGATAGCGAAATGCTGCGTGCCGTACGGGACTGACTCGAGCAACGAGACGGGTCGGATCGGCGCGAAGCGCGATCGACAAGCTACGACGTCGGCAGCGGCTCGACCAATCGGCCGTGTCTGCGCAGCAACTCCTGAACCTTGTCGATCGGCAGAGCATCGACGCGATGCCCGTCACGCCCGATCATCGTCCGGTTGCCCACGATTGAATTGATCACGGCCTCATCGATCGCCTGCACCGTTGCCTCGAAGATCGGGCTCAGCACAAAATCCGGCAGGAATTGCGCACTCGTCAGCCGTTCCGTTTCGTGAAACGCCGCATCGTTCGCGCAGGACAAGGCAAGAAACAGATCCCCGGAGCTGTTCGACGGGATGGCCCCGGAGCGGGCGATCCCGGATGCACACCGCCTGGCGACGCGCTTCAGCTGGTGTGGCAGCAGTGGCGCATCCGTCGCAACGATGCCGATGATCGATCCTCCGTCCTCACGGACCGTTTCGGTCTTTGGCAGGAATTCGCCAACCGGAACTCCCGCGATCGTGCAAAGGTGGCGAAGCCCATGGTTCGACTGCACGAACGCCCCAACCGTGTAGCAGGATTCGTCGATTTGCACGATCCGCGACGCCGTTCCCGAGCCGCCCTTGAACTCGAAACAGCGCATGCCGGTGCCGCCACCGACGCTGCCTTCCTCCACCGGCCCACCGCGCGCGCAATCGATTGCCGCAAAGACATGTTCTTCGCGCACGTGAAATCCGTTGACATCGTTCAGATAGCCGTCCAGCGTCTCGGCGGCAACCGGCATCGCGAAGCTGTTTCCGGTGTCGAATTTTCCGGGAAAGCGTTCGACGATCCACCGGATCGTCGTGTCACGCGCGATTCCGACGGAGTGCGAATTCGTGATCGTGATCGGCCCATCGCAACGGCCCGCCTCCTCGATCCAGTGTGTGCCGCTCATTTCCCCGTTGCCGTTATAACTGAAGTAGCCGGCAAACACCCCGTCGGCACCGCGCGCGCGCCCGCGCGGCAAAATGGCGGTGACACCGGTGCGTACGGGGCCACGGCCGACGACGAGCGGGCCCTCGCCGCGGATCAACGTGCAATAGCCAACCTCGACGCCCGATACATCGGTTATCGCGTTATGGCGGCCGGGAACGCCCGGAAACGGAATGCCGGCGCCACGTGCCCGCAATTTGCCGTCGGGCGTACGGATGTGCGTTTTTTCCATGATGCAGTCACCTTAATTCGCGCAGGCACATTCGCCGATGCAAAAGACGAATGCCGGTATGCCGTAATGTTTGTATCTGTCGCTACCCGGGCGCGCGCTTCTGAATGTACGAATTCGCGACTTTCTTGAAAACCTCCGAAAAGCTCGTGCGATGATAGATGCGAACCTCGAGAGGCGCCGCCCAACGGTCATCTCCGGCCGGCACGAGCGCCCCTGTCTCGATTTCCGCGAGCGCGGTCTTCCGGGGCAGCCAGGCGATGCCGTGACCTCCCTTCGCCATCGACTTGATGGATTCGGCCAGATCATCGACATAGCGTGTCTCAAGAAATGCCTGATGTCGCTGCGCGTGCAGCACCTCGTCGACCACCTTGCCAAGATAGGAATTCGGACCGTACGACAGGTAAGGCCGTGGAGAGCCGGGACCGCCGGGCAGCGGATGAAGCGGGGTTCCCTTGGGGCCCGGCGCGCAAAGCGGCACGAGATGGTCCCTCTCGATCAACAGGTACGGATAGTTGGTCGAGGTCAGAAACAAAGGCACGGCGGGATTGGAGAACACAAGCAAATAGTGGCATGAGCCCTCGAGGAACGCCTGCAGGCAGTTATGCATGTTCTCGCAGAGCATGTGCACTTTGAACGGGCCTACGGCCCCATGGAACGCCTGGTAATAGTGCGGGTAATAATGGATCGCCAGGCTGTGGAGCGTGGCAATTCGCACGATACTGCGGTCCTCGGCACCAATTTCCCGGGCAGCGCGCCTCGCGGCCCGCAGCGACTTGACGATATCGATTCCCGAATCGCGGAAGGAAATTCCCGCCGCGGTCAACGTGATCGGGAATGAGGTGCGGTCGATCAACTCCACGCCGAGATAATTTTCCAGCGACTTGATGCGGCGGCTGAGCGCCGGTTGCGTCACGTGTCGCTCCTCGGCGGCACGGGAGAAATTGCCCGTCTGCGCGAGGGTCAGGAAATCCTCGAGAAACCTCAGGCCCATGGCGGCCGCCGGCGGGGTGAGTCGGTCATGCACGAATGGTATCAGAACATCTATAAACTGCATTGCACGCGCCCCAGGTCGCCGGGTACTTTGGGAAACCATCCTGGAGGGCGCGCCTTGGACGAGGAAACGAACGGCGGCGGGGCTACAACGGATCCGACGCGACTCCCCGCACGCGCGTTGATGATGTACGCGGTCACGACCTTGCCGATCTCCCTCGTGAACCTGCCGATCAACATGGTGCTGCCCGCATACTACGTTCAAAACACAGCGACCACACTCGCGGCGATTGGCGCGGTTTCGTTCTTCGCTCGCACATTCGACGCGGCCGCCGATCCGTTGGTCGGCTATCTTTCCGACCGCCTGCCAACACGCTGGGGCAAGCGAAAGCCTTGGATTCTCGCAGGCTCCCTGGTCTGCGCCGCGGCGATCGTCTTCCTGTTCTCGCCGCCACGCACGGCGACGATCGTCTATTACACTCTCGCTTGTTTCGCGTTTTATGTCGGTTACGCGTTGTTCGACGTGCCGAACAAGGCGTGGGGCAGCGAGTTATCCCGCCGCTACCTCGAGCGTTCGCGCATCGCGACGTATTTGACCGTGGCTTCCGTTCTCGGCGCACTCGGCTTCTGGTTGGCGCTGATCATCCAGGTTCCATTTACGCACTCCACGCAGATCAACCCGGAGGTATTCCGCGCGATCGCCTGGTGCGACGCGCTTGCGCTGCCGTTGATCGCGTTCTTGGCCTTGCGCTACGTTCCGCGCGGCGCGTTCGTGGGCGCCGCAACCCCCTCGTTCCCCGATCTCCTGCGCGCCATCCGGACTAACCGACTCCTTTGGCGCTTCTGTTCAATCGTCGGCTTCCTGCAGCTCGCCAACGGGATTTCCTCCTCGGTGTTCTTTATTTTCGTCACCCAGTATCTGCGCCTCGGCAGTGAATTCGCCTTCTTCATGCTCGGCTACTTCGCGGTTCAGGTTTCGACGCTCCCTTTGTGGCTCAAGGTGCTGCGTCGCTACGGCAAGCACCGTCCTGGCGCGATAAGCTGGATCTTGAACGGCATGCTGCCGTTCTGTCTTTTCTTCATCCCGCCCGGTCAGAGCGCGCTTTGGCCGGCGCTCGCGCTCACCGTCGCAATGGCCGCGATTGCGGGAGGCGGCCAAGTGGTCCCGATCGCCATCCTGGGTGACATCGTCGATTACGACATGCTCAAGACCGGCGTGAACCGGGCCGGCAATTATTTCGCCATACAAAACGTTCTGTTCAAGCTCTGCATGGGAGCTGGACTCGGCATCGGACTGCCGCTGATCGCCGCCTTTGGATATGCCAACGGCGCGCCGATGGCTGGGCGGGTCAAAGCCGGGCTGATGATTGCGTACGTGATATTGCCGGGTGTGCTGCAATTCATCGCCGCCGCCTTCGCTTGGAACTTTCCCCTCGACGCGCGCCGGCACGACATCGTGCGACGCCGCATCGAACAGCGGGCACGTCGCGACGACAAGGCGAAACCATGAACGCCAAGGTTGAGCATCGGCGAATCCTGCTCGCGGATTACCGCACGCCGGACTGGCTGGTGGATTCGATCGAGATGGAAATCGATCTGGATGCCGAATACACCCGGGTCCTTACCACGATGAGAGTGCGGCGAAATCCGGCCGAGCCCGATGGTTCATCCCCGCTCGTATTGTTTGGCCGTGAACAGCAGCTTTTGGGCGTTCAAGTCGACGGTCACGAGATCGCTCCGGGCGACCGCGAGCTGAGCGCGTCGGCTCTCGTTCTACGAATACCCGAACAATGCGAAGTGCGCATCGAGTCACGGATCCGGCCACAGGACAATCATAGCGGACTGGGCATGTTCGTCGCCGGCGGCGGCGTGATCGCGACCCAGTGCGAACCGGAGGGCTTCCGACGCATCACGTATTTTCCGGATCGTCCGGATGTCATGGCAATCTACACCGTCACTTTGCGGGCGTCCCCGGAGCGATGCCCGGTCCTGTTGTCGAACGGCAACCTGGTTGCCAGCGGAACTCTCCATGACGGCCGCCATTGGGCGCGCTGGCACGATCCACATCCCAAGCCCTCCTATTTGCTCGCCGTCGTCGCGGGGAACCTGCCACACCTCACCGACCAGTTTCTGACCCGATCTGGACGCTCCGTGGCGCTGAAGATATACGCGTCCCCGGACAAGATTTCGCGGTGCCGTCACGCGATGGATTCGTTGAAGCACGCCATGCGCTGGGATGAGGACGTGTATGACCTGGAATACGACCTCGACGTGTACCACATCGTCGCCCTCGACGGCCATGTCGGCGCACAGGAAAATAAAGGGCTGAATGTCTTCGACGCGCAGACGATCGTCGCAGATCCGGATGATGCCACCGACGACGACTACATGCTGATCGAGCGTATCGTCGGACACGAGTACTTTCACAACTGGACCGGCAATCGAGTCACCTGTCGAGATTGGTTTCAGCTGAGTCTGAAAGAAGGACTCACCCGATTTCGCGACCAGGAATTCTCGAGCGCGATGTCGGCCGCCGCAGAAAAACGCATAGCGGCGGTAAGCCGCATGCGAGCCGATCAATTCGCCGAGGATTCCGGTCCCGCCGCACACCCTGTAAAGCCGGAGTCGTTCATCGAAGTGGCCAATTTCTACACGACCACTGTTTATGAGAAGGGCGCGGAATTGATCCGCATGTTGCGCCTTCTGATAGGACCGACTGCCTATCTTAAAGGTATCCGCATGTATCTGACCCGTCACGACGGTCGGGCGGTCACCACGGAGGATTTCGTCCGCACCATGGAAGATGCTTCCGGGCGGGACCTGACACAGTTTCGCCTTTGGTACCACCAGGCCGGCACTCCGCAACTGGACATCGACGAACACCACGATGCGACGACGCACACCTATAGACTGCGGATCCGCCAGTCTTGTCCCGCCACTCCGGGGCAACCGCGCAAGGAACCGATGCACATTCCTGTCGCGATAGGTCTTCTCGACGCAGACGGTCGGGCACTGCCTTTGCGACTGCGCTACGATGTGACTCCGTGCACCGACACGACACGAGTGCTCGAAGTCCGGCATTCAATCGAGGAGTATGAATTCGTCGACGTTCCGGTCGCACCGATACTGTCGGTGCTGAGAGACTTTTCGGCGCCGGTACGGGTGACCTTCCAGCGCCGTGCGAACGACAGCCTTTTTCTCGCGATTCACGACACCGACCCCGTGAGCCGATGGGACGCGATCCAGGGACTTGCAACACGCGCGATTCTGGAAGCCGCGGAGGATTTTCGCGTCAAGCGACCTCCGCGCATCGAGCCTGATTTCCTGAATGTGTGCGCCGAAATCCTCTCCGGCGAAGCCGATCCCGGCATCGCCGCCCTCCTCCTGCGATTGCCCGAGGAGAACACACTAGGCGCCGCCGCGGAACCACCGATCGACTTGGATTGCATCGTCGCCGGGCGCCAATTCGTCATCGGCACTCTTGCGAGGTCCCTGCGGGATCGTTGGCTTGCTCGCTACGAGGAACTTGCGAACGACGAGCCTTACCGCCCGGAGGCGATTCCGATCGCGCGACGACGCCTGCGAAATTTGAGCCTCGGTTATCTGGCGGTGCTCGGCGACGAGACATCCATCCGACGCGTCATCCACCAGATGGACAACGGCGCAAACGCGACCGACCGGATTGCGGCGCTGTCGATTCTGACAGACCTCGATTTTCCCGATCGGATCGCCACCTTTGACCGATTTTACGAGCGCTGGCGGCCCAATGACTTGATCGTAGACAAGTGGCTTTATATTCAGGCCACTTCGAGACTGCCGGGAACCGTGGAACGCGTACGCGCATTGACCGCCCACCCCGCGTTCGATCTATTGAATCCAGCGAAGGGCAAGGCCCTCCTTGGCGGATTCTGCAGGCGCAACTATGTTCAGTTCCACGAACCCGGCGGAAGCGGCTACCGGTTGTTCGCCGAAATGCTCATACAAGTGGACCGCATCAAGCCGGAAAGCATTAACTGGCTCATGCCACAAGCCATGCAGTGGCGCCGATTGGATGTCTCGCGACGACATCTCATCCAGACTGAATTCAGAAGAATTATCGACACTCCGAATATATCGCGCGGACTCTATGAACTGCTCGCCAACGCGCTTCTGGAGCCAAGCGCGAGCCCAGATTCGCCTGCCATGGGTTGAGGATTCGAAATGAGCATGATCGCCGGACATTTTTCAATGCGTGGCGTCGTCGAAACCGCTGACGCAATCCGCCGTGGTGAGCTGCGCGCCGTCGACGTCCTGGAGGAATGTCTCCAGACCTTTGAGGTGGCCAATCCCCAGATCAATGCCTTCATCATGACACGGCTCGATGCCGCCCGACGTGAAGCGGAAGACATCGATCGGCGGGTCGGTCGCGGCGAGGACCCCGGCAAGCTTGCGGGAGTGCCGTTCGGCGTCAAGGACATCGAGGACATCGCGGGCTTGCCGACGACCCAGGGCTCATTGCTCCTGAAGGATGCGCCGCCGGCCGTCCAGGACTCAGTGCATGTCGAGAAACTTCGAGCGGCTGGTGCGATTGCAATCGGAAAAACCAACATTTGCGAGTTCGGCATCGACGCAAGCACATACAACAAGCTCTGGGGCGTCACGCGTAATCCGTGGAATCTGCAACTCACCCCGGGGGGCAGCAGCGGAGGTTCGTCGGCCGCGGTTGCTGCGGGAATCGTGCCTTTCGCCACGGCGACGGATGCGTCCGGGTCAACGCGTGAGCCGGCGTCCTTCACAGGCTTGGTGGGATTGAAGCCGAGTCATGGCCGCATCCCGCGCGGTGATGGATTCGCCAATTGGGCGACCCATGGTGCGCTCACGCGTAGTGTTGCCGACACCGCCCGCTACCTGGACGCGGTCGCCGGCCCCGACGACCGCGATCGGCAGTCATTGCCGGCGAGTGGGGTAGGCTACGAGCAGGCCATCGGTGTACTCGACGTCTCAGGATTGAGAGCCGTTTGGTCGATGGATCTCGGCTACGCGATCGTGGAGCCGGAAGTGGCCGACATCGCACACCAGGCCGCGCAAAGACTGGTCGCAGCTGCGGGACTGAATTTGCTCGAGCGGGACTTTCGTCCCGTGAATGCACGCGATGCGCTGGGCATCATCATGATCTTCAAGGCTCGCGAGGACATGACGCTGACGGGAATGCTGCCGAGCCGCCAAGGAGACCTCGGGGCGCAACTGCAATATTGGCTCGAGATGGGCAAGGGAATCGGGCCCGCGGATGTGGCGGCGTCTTGGATTACGGTGCGCCAGCTGGAAAGAGACATGGCGCTGCTGTTCCGTGACGCCGATCTGCTCCTGACACCGGCGGTGGCGTGCGCACCCTATGGGGCCGATTCGATGATGCCGGAAGTCATAGACGGTCGCGACGCGAGCCACTCGGGACCGGAACCCTTCGGTTTGCTCGCGAACATAGCGTGGAACCCGTCGATTTCCGTTCCGGCCGGCGTAACCCGTGGCGGCCTGCCGGTGGGCCTACAAATCACCGCCCGTCGTCATCGCGACGACATCGCCCTACGGCTCGCAAGAATACTCGAGATGGATCGGCCCTGGAGCTTGCCTTGGCAAATCAAGACCTGAAGCGCCGCATCCATGTCCTCGGAACCGGCGGCACGATCGCCGGCGCTCAATCCGACAGCCGTCACCTCGGCTACACCGCCGCAACCTACGGCATCGATTGGCTTTTGAATGCCGTCCCCGGCCTCCATGACCTCGCCATACTGACCGGTGAACAACTCGTTAACATCGGCAGTCAGGACATGGACGATCGGATCTGGCTTCAGCTCGCACGGCGTGTCGACGAACTGCTCAGCACACCCGCGGTCGATGCGGTGCTGATCACCCATGGCACGGACACGCTGGAGGAAACCGCGTACTTCCTGAGTCTCGTGATTGCCAGTCCGAAGCCGGTGGTGCTGGTCGGTTCGATGCGGCCGGCGACGGCACTCGGTGCCGATGGACCTGCGAATATCTACAACGGGGTCGCCCTGGCGACCGATGCGCGCGCGGCCGGGCGAGGCACTCTCCTGTGTCTGGACGGGGAAATTCACAGACCGCGCCATGTGACGAAAGCAGGCACGATGAGTTCCAATGCCTTTTGCAGTTCGCCGGCGGGACTTGCCGGTGTCGTGCTGGCAGGCCGTGTCGAGTGGTTCGAGGTTGCGGGCGCCGCACGCGCTCACTGCTTTTCGATCGCGGGTCGCGATGAGCTGCCGCGTGTGGACATTATTTACGCCTACCCAGGCATGTCTGCCGACCTCATCGATTCACTGGTTGCCGCCGGCACCCGCGGATTGGTGATCGCAGGCGTCGGCGCGGGGAACATCAACCGTTCTGCGATTGCACGTTTGTCGGCTGCCGTTGCGAACGGCATCCCGGTGGTCCGAAGTTCACGAGTCGCACGGCCCATGGTTTTTCGCAATGCTGAGGTGAATGATGATCACCATGGCTTCGTAGCCGCCCGGGATTTAAATCCTGGTAAATCGCGCGTTCTCCTGCAGCTCGCGCTGACAGTGAGCACTGATGCGGGTCGAATTCAGGAGTACTTCGAACGATGTTGAAAGCAATTTATACCGGGGCCCGCGACCGACTAAGGGGAAAAACGGCGCTCGTCACGGCGGCGGCACAGGGAATCGGCCGGGCGACCGCGGAGCGGTTCGCCATGGAAGGCGCAATGGTGTGGGCGACGGATCGCGATGCGGAACGCCTTCAAGGACTTCAGGGCTGCAACCTCGCCACGCTCGATGTGACCGATCCGGCGGCGATTCGGGCAATCGCGGAGCGGATTGGGACGGTCGATATTCTCTTCAATTGTGCCGGCTTCGTGGCGAACGGCACGATTCTCGACTGCACCGAGGAGGACTGGCGTTTTTCATTCGAGCTCAACGTGACCTCCATGTACCACATGATCCGCGCCGTGCTGCCCGGAATGCTCGAGCGCGCGGCCGGTTCGATTATCAACGTATCATCCGTGGCGGGCGCAGCGAAGGGCGTACCGAATCGATGCGTCTACGGCGCCACCAAGGCGGCGATCGTTGGTTTGACGAAATCGGTTGCAGCCGATTTCGTGACCCGCGGAATACGATGCAATGCGATCTGCCCGGGAACGGTCGAGACTCCTTCCCTGCGAGAGCGACTCGAGGCTACTGGCCAATATGAACAGGCATTGGCTGCGTTCAAGGCGCGCCAACCCATGGGACGACTCGGGCGGCCGGAGGAAGTGGCGGCGCTGGCCGCATACTTAGGGTCCGATGAGGCAAGCTTTACAACTGGCCAATGCCATATGATCGATGGCGGCTGGTCCAACTGACGAGTGAGCACCAAAAACCATGAAACTGATCCGTTATGGCCGAAACGGCGAGGAACGCCCCGGTTTGGTCGATGCACAGGGAACAATTCGAGATTTGTCATCGGTGATTGAGGATATCGACGGCGCGGCACTTTCTCACACGAGCCTCGCACGACTGCGCGAGCTTGACACCACTCGTTTGAAGCCGGTTGACCCGGTCGAGCGCATTGGCGCGTGCGTCGCAAAGCCCGGGAAGTTCATTTGCATAGGGCTCAATTTTAGGGATCACGCGGCAGAGACCGGTGCGTCGATTCCAGCGGAGCCGGTGGTTTTTCTAAAGGCGACCAGCGCAGTGAGCGGGCCACACGATCCGATCGTCAAGCCCCGTAACTCCCGGAAGCTCGACTGGGAGGTCGAACTCGCTTTCGTGGTCGGCGAAGAAACGCGCTACGTCGACGAGACGCAGGCCGCCTCCAGGATCGCCGGATACTGCGTCTGCAATGACCTCTCCGAGCGGGAATTCCAGCTCGAGCGCGGCGGACAATGGGACAAGGGCAAGGGGTGCGATTCATTTGGACCCATTGGCCCTTGGCTCGTCACCGCCGACGAAGTCGACGATCCGGCCCGTCTGCGGATGTGGTTGACGGTGAACGGCAAACGCATGCAGGACGGCTCGACGAGCCAGATGATTTTTCGTCCGGCTTTCTTGTTGTCCTATCTCAGCCAGTTCATGAGTCTGCAACCCGGCGACGTCGTGACGACGGGAACCCCAGCCGGCGTCGGCCTAGGCCGCAAGCCGCCCGAATTCCTGCAGGTGGGTGACGTGGTCGAACTTGGCATCGACGGTCTCGGAACGCAACGCCAGATCGTCGTCCCCTGGAATGGCGTCACGTGATACCGGATAGCGCGTGGCGCATCCGATCACTCCTGAACCCTGATGGAGAGATCGAATTATCCCTCACCGAGGAGCCGGTCCCACAGCCCGGTCCCGATGAGGTCCTGATCCGTGTACAAGCGGCGCCGATCAACCCATCTGATCTTGGCCAGCTATTCGCGGCTGCGGATCCGGGAAGCTTCCGCCAATCAGGAACGGACGACCGCCCCGTTGTTAGAGCGCCGGTCTCGAAACACATCCTCGAGGCGCTCGCGCCTCGTGTGAACGTACCCATGGGCGCCGGAAACGAAGGGGCTGGATACGTGGTTGCCGCCGGTGATTCCAGCGCGGCCAGGGAAATGCTGGGGCATGTCGTCGCCAGTTTCGCGGGCAACATGTACGCTCAGTATCGCTGCGTACCGGTGGCGCAATGCATGCCGCTGCCGGCGGGAGTAACGGCGGCACAGGGTGCCTCGTGTTTCGTCAACCCGATGACCGTGCTCGGCATCCTCGAGACGACCCGTCTCGAGGGACATGCGGCGCTCGTTCAAACCGCGGCTGCGTCGAATCTCGGACAGATGCTCAACCGCGTCTGCATGGAGGACGGTAGAGACCTCGTCAGCGTGGTGCGAAGTGAGGATCAGGAGCGACTGCTGCGGGCGCAGGGCGCGCGCCACGTCTGTAATTCGAGCCAGCCTTCGTTCGATCATGACCTCCTGAAGGCGATCGCGACGACCAATGCCACCATCTGTTTCGACGCCGTTGGCGGCGGCGATCTTGCCGGTCGAATACTCGCGGCGATGGAAAGAGCGCAGGCGCAGAAGGCGTCCGGCTACTCGCTCTATGGCACCGCCATTCACAAACAGGTCTATATCTACGGCGCGCTCGACACGACACCGACAACCTTGCGGCGCGACTACGGAGCAAGCTGGAGCATCGCCGGCTGGCTGCTGCCGCAATTCTTGCAAAAAATCGGTCCGGATGCGGTTCGAAGGCTTCAACAGCGTATTATCGGCGGGTTGCAGACGACGTTCGCGAGTCAATATCGCAAGGAGATTTCGCTTGCCGAGGCCCTCCGGGTTGGTGAAATAGCGATCTACGCACGTCGCTCGACGGGAGGCAAATATCTGATCAATCCACAAAGGACGTCATAACGCACGCCCGCTCGAACATACACGCTGCAGAGAACGCCATGAAAATCGGCTTTATCGGACTCGGTAACATGGGCGCCGCGATGGCGCACAACCTGCTCAAGGCGGGCCACGAAGTGGCCGTTTGGAATCGATCGGCAGCGAAGGCGGCTCACCTCATCACGGCGGGTGCCGTACTTTCGCCCACGCCGAAGGCATGTGCCGTCGGCCGCGAACTCGTAATCACCATGCTCGCCGACGATGCCTCTGTCGATGCCGTGGTCGGCGGCGACGATGGACTCCTGGAGGGGCTCGCATCGAGCGCGATGCACGTTTCGATGAGTACGATCGCGGTCGCCACTGCGCAGCGCCTGGCGGCGGCGCACCTGGCACACGGACAACGCTTCATCTGCGCCCCCGTGTTCGGCAGACCGGAGGCCGCCGCCGCCGCAAAGCTCTTCATCGTCGCGGCCGGTCCCGACGCGGATATCCGAGCGGCGAAGCCTGTGTTCGAGGCGATGGGTCAACGGATCTTTGCCGTGGGTGTCACACCCTCCGCCGCGGCCCTCGTCAAGCTCTGCGGCAATTTCATGATCCTTGCGGCGGTCGAGGCGCTCGGTGAAGCGATGACCCTGGCGGACAAAGGCGGCGTTCCGAAGGCGCAACTGCTGGAGGTTCTTACAGGCACCCTGTTCGATGCGCCAATTTACCGCACCTATGGTGCCGTCGTGGTGGAGGATCGATTCACGCCGGCCGGCTTCGTGGCGCCCCTCGGCCTCAAGGACATGCGTCTGGTCGGGCAATCCGCGGAGAGCCTGCGTGTGCCCATGCCACTGCTCAATGTCCTGCGCGATCACCTCCTCCAGACGATCGCCGTCGAAGGCGACAACGTCGACTGGTCGGCAATAGCGCTCACCACCGCAAAAAACGCCGGAATGGGAAGGTGACGATCCACGGGTGTCATTCAGTGCCGAAAAATCCTCGATAGATCGCGCCGCCCAACGCGCCGCCAACGAGAGGCACCAACCAGAAAACCCACAACTGATGGAGAGCCCAGCCGCCTTGAAATATTGCCGGACCGGTACTACGAGCGGGATTTACGGACGTGTTGCTGACGGGGATGCTGATCAGATGAATCAATGTCAGAGCGAGACCAATCGCGATGCCGGCAAATCCAGCGGGTGCGCGTTTGGAGGTCGCCCCCATGATGATGAACACAAAAAGCGCGGTCATCACGAGTTCACAGATCATCACCGCGGGCAGCGAATACCCGCCGGGCGAGTGCGCTCCGTAGCCATTACTGGCGAAACCGCCGGCACTTGCGCTGAAACCCGGTTTGCCGGTCGCAATGAGATAAAGGACCCCGGCGGCGACAATCGCGCCGAACACCTGTACGAGGATGTAGGGAATCAAATCTCGCCAGGCGAATCGGCCGCCGGTGGCCAGACCGATCGAGACGGCCGGATTGAAATGCCCGCCTGAGATGGGTCCCACTGCGTAAACCATGGTCAGCACGGTGAGGCCGAAAGCCAATGCGACGCCCGTGAAGCCGATACCCAACTGCGGGTAAGCCGCGGCGAGGACGGCGCTGCCGCAACCGCCTAGAACCAACCAGAAGGTACCGAAAAATTCCGCCGCACAACGCTTGCCGATAGACATGTGGGCCCCCCCCCTTTGTTTCAGCACAGAGTATACAAAAGCTTGCCTTAATGGCACTCGCGCGGCGGATATACTCAAGGCATGAGTGAAGACCTCGTACTCGTCACCGGCGGCTCGGGCTTCGTCGCCATGCATTGCATCGAGCAACTCCTCCTCGCCGGATACGATGTCCGCACCACCGTCCGCTCATTGGCGCGCGAACCCGAGGTCCGCGAAGCGCTGAGGAATGCAGCGGCTCCACGGCAAGACGCTCTCAGTTTTGCCGAGGCGGACCTCACCCGGGACGAGGGTTGGGCGGATGCCGTTGCCGGTTGCCGTTTCGTCCTGCATGTTGCATCACCCTTTCCCGCTTCAGTCCCGAGACGAGAAGACGACCTCATCGTCCCGGCACGTGAAGGTGCGCTCCGGGTACTGCGGGCGGCCCGCGATGCCGGCGTTCAGCGAGTCGTCCAGACATCGTCCTTCGCGGCGGTCGGATATGGACACAAGCCCCAGAACATCCCGTTCGATGAGACCCGCTGGACGAACGTCGACGGACCCGGAGTGAGTGCCTATGCAAAGTCGAAGACCCTGGCCGAGCGGGCAGCCTGGGACTTCATCGCCCGAAACGGGGGTAAACTCGAGCTTTCGGTGGTCAATCCGGTCGCCATCTTCGGCCCGACCTTGAGCCGCGACTTTGCGACGTCCATACTCATCGTGCAACGACTGCTGGACGGGTCTGTGCCTGCGTGCCCCCGGATCGGCTTCGGTGCCGTCGATGTACGCGATGTCGCCGACCTTCACCTACGCGCCATGACGAATCCGGCCGCCATAGGCGAGCGTTTCCTCGCGGTGGCTGGAGAATCGATTTCGTTACTCGACATGGCGACGATTCTCAAGACCCACCTGGGTAACGGAGGACGCCGTGTTCCCACCCGGGAATTGCCCGACTGGAGCGTGCGTTTACTCGCCCTCTTCCTCTCGGATTTGAAGACCATCATTCCAGAATTGGGCAACATAAAGAGCGTTTCGAACGGTAAGGCGAAGCGCCTGCTAGGCTGGGAACCGCGCTCCAACGAAGAAGCGATTACCGCCAGCGGCGAAAGTCTCGCGCGTCTTGGCTTGCTCAAGCAATATTAGCGCGACCGGATAACAGCGGGGCTGGGGGTGGGCGCAGACGCCCTGGGGCAAGAGAGAGGCGGTCTCCGCCAAATTGTTCTCGGCGGCGATGGACTGCAGCACTCCGCCCGCTGGAAAGCTGCTCATCGGCATTCGTGTCGCGCAATGCCTAGCTCAGCAGCGGATGGCCGTCGGGTAACTGGCGTGCATACCAAGTAGCGAGCCGATGCCGGATCGTCTTCTCGCTGATCTGTTCCTCCGGCATGGGCGCTATGAGTCTGTCATGGACGAGCAAGCGATAGACGTATAGAGCCTTGTCGCTCGCCGAATCCGTGGCCTCGAACTCGACCGCCTTGCGGCCTTCCGCGTACCGAACGCCCGCCAGCAAAGCCGCTTTGAACAGTTCCCCTTCATGCTTGAGCTTCTTCATGTGAAGTACTTCCTCTCTCAAGCAGCGACAAATGCGAACGC
>JABEVI010000245.1 GCA_013044085.1 Steroidobacteraceae bacterium | reverse complement strand
TGCGGATCGAGCACCAGCGAATTCGCCCCGGCATGCGCCTCTGGAAGCAGGTGCACCTCGAGGATGTCCGGCGTCCACCAGCGCAACGTGATCACCTCGGTTCCCCGCCGCAAATCGAAGCCGTCGCGGTGAGTGATGAGCCGTTCGGGAACGGCGGCCGATCCAGACGCGGTGTGCGCCTTGATCGGCGCGCTCGTTGCGAGCGTGGCCGATGAAATCAACAGCAGCCAGACTGCGCCGGCGACTCGTCCCATCATGGTGCTCCCCTTGAGTTCATGTCCGCCTTGGCCGTGCTGCCCTCGAGCACCGCGCTGCTGTAGGCCGGCAGGTTGAGCACATCGCCGTGAAGCGCCGTGCGCGCACTGGTCGCGCGCAGCAGTGTCTGGTAACGCAAGCCATTCACGCCGTGCAAGCTCAGGCGTTGCGGTGTGCCGGAGAGGTTGTGCAGCACCAGCACGCTACCTTGGCGATCGCTCAAGCGCCACGCGGTCAGCGCCGGGTTGAGCGTCGCGTATACACCGGCCCTGCCGTCGCGCAGCGGCGCGATGTCCATGCGCCAGTGGATCAATTCGCGATAGCGGTTGAGCAGAGAGTCCGAATCAGCGCGTTCGGCCTCGACCGAGACATCTTCGTGCAATCCTGCCGGCGGCGCCTCCCAGGTCGTTTCGCCCCGCGCCGCGGGGCTGACGTTCCAGCGCATCGGTTCGCGGTCAAGCGGGTCCGGCTTGGTGCCGCGCATCCCGATTTCCTCGCCGTAGTACACATAAGGGTTGCCCGGCAGTGTCAACAGCATGGCCGCGGCCACTTTCATGCGATCGATGTTGCCATGCAGATCGGTCATCACGCGCTGTTGGTCAAAATTGCTCAAGAACGGCGCATCCATGACGTAGTGCCCGGCGGCCCGGCGATAGATATGCTGCATATGCACCAAGGCGCGGGCTATGTGCGCGTCATATCCACTCTTGACGCTTTTGAGCAGGCGTGCAGCCAATGGAAAGTCGAACACCGCGTTCAGTGGTTTAACGAAGGGTGCGTCGTATCGGTAGTGGTTTCCGGATACCTCGCCGACCAGGTACGCATGCGGATCGACGGCGTCGATACCACGGCGGTATTCGCTCCACCACCCGGCACTCTCACGCATGATCGTCAGGCTGTGGTTGTCCTTCTGCGTCTTGTCAAAGATGTGCTTGGCCGCGTCAAGGCGGTAGCCATCGACGCCCTTGCGCAGCCAGAATCGACCGATCGAGATCATCGTGCGGCGCACGGCGGGATTGTGATAATTCAGATCCGGCATGCAGCGGCAGAAAATCCCCATGTAATGCCGTTGGCCGAGCGTGCGCCATACCGGCCCGCCCCACGGGTCCTTCACGTCGAGATCGGTGTGCGGTCCCGCCCAGTAGTACCAGTCGTGGTAGGGGCTTGACGGATTCGCGGCGGCCTTGAACCACGATATCTTGTCGCTGCTATGGTTTATCACCATGTCCAGGATGAGCTTGATGCCGTCCGCGTGAGCGGTCTTCACCAGGCGCTCGAAGTCGGTCATCGTGCCGTATTGAGGATTGATCGCCCGATAGTTGGTGATGTCGTAGCCGTGGTAGCTGGGAGAGGGGAAAATCGGAATCAGCCAGATGCCGCTGACCCCCAGAGACTTAAGATAGGGCAGTTTCTCGGTAACGCCGTTGAGATCGCCGACACCATCGCCGTTGCTGTCGTAGAACGAGCGTACGAAGATCTCGTAGTACACGCCGGAAGGGGCGGGGGCGCCCAGTGTCGACGATAAGGTGGTGACCTGGGACTTGGCCAACGCGGCCGGTACGGCAGGTAGGTTCAACACCATCAGCACCACAAACATAAGACAAGAAGCCAAGCGAATGCGCATCGTCGTGGACTCCAGCGTGAATTGATTATTGGACTGTGTAACGCGCCGATCCCGGAAATCCGCTCCAGCTGTCCCCGGCTTGCGCCTCGATGTTAGCCCCGGGCGACGCCGCATACCGGATGCATACGTATTCATATGCCACGATCAGGATCGGGAGGCACGCGATAGCCGGTGAACGGCGCATTGGACGTTGCTTGCTTCCACGCGCCGTGCCGTTTATCGTGACGCGCAGCGAGCGGACGTTGTCCGCGGCCCTCGGCGCTTTGCTCATAAAGACGATGGCAGATTCCAACCCGGCTTCGGCGAATGCGCGCGACATGCGCCTCGACGCGCTTCGTGGGTTGTTCTTGGTCATCATGGCCGGGGTACACGTGCCGACGCCGCTGTCGCGGTGGCTGCACGAACCGCTCGGCTACCTGAGCGCGGCCGAGGGTTTCGTTTTTCTCGGCGCCTGCCTCGCTGGTTTCGTCTTCAGCAAGGTGCGGCACGCATCGGGCGCCGCGGTGATGCGCTCGCGAATCTTTGCGCGCGTCAAGCAGATCTACGCGGTGCATTTGGGCCTCGTGTTCACGGCAGTGGCGGTCGCGTGGCTACTTGCCCGATGGGTGCCACCGCTCGCCAACCATTTCCACGAGTTCCTGCAGCGGCCGCTCGAGAGTCTGGCGCTGATCCCGTTGCTGTTGCACCAGCCGCCGCTCTTCGACATCCTGCCGCTCTACATCGTCTTTCTTTGCCTGACGCCCTGGTGTCTCGGGTTTGCGGCCCGCCACGGTTGGACTGCGGTGCTCGGCGGCTCGGCCATCCTCTGGGCGGGTGCGCAATTCCTGTCCTTCGCGTGCGTGGTGAAGGCGCTGTCGCCGTGGCTTTTGCTGCGTCTGGGCTCGTTCAACCTGCTTGGCTGGCAGTTTCTCTGGGTGCTGGGTCTCGCCACCGGCGCGACGCTGGTACGCGACGCGCCCGGCATGCGACGCCACCGCCGCTGGCCGCTATGGCCGGCGCTGGCGATCGTCGCCATCGGGATCCTGTGCCGCCACCGTTTCGGGCTGCAGCCGGCATCGGTGCCGAATTTCGCGTTCTGGACCGGCAAATGGCGTCTCGGGCCGCTGCGCCTGATCGACTCGATCGCCTGGGCGGTGTTGCTGTGGAGTTGGAGCCCGCGGCCTGCCTCCTGGCTCGTCAAACCCCTGGCGCTGCTCGGCCGCAATTCGCTGGCCGTGTTCGCCGCCCACATCCCACTCGCCATTCTGGCGACGACGCTCATCCTGTTGTCGGATTGGTCGCCCGCCGTGCGGACCGCGGCCGGCTTGGCGGTGATCGGGGCGCTGTTCGGGTTTGCGTGGCTGGTGGAGCATCGCGCGCAGCTTCGATCGCGCGGGAGCGGTTGATCAACTAGCCGCCGCGGCGCCCGGGCTTGCGGCGGCGGCAAACGGCGATGAACCAGATGAAGTTCAGGGCGGCGAAGATCCAAGCGGCGGTCCATACGGGCGCAAAATAGCGGCTGCCTTCCATGCCGAGCCGCAGCGGCAGGAGCAGGATGAGGAGTTCGAAGGCCATGAAGCCCACCGCGAACGCGAACAGGGACCAACTCCACGTGCCGGCATGCTCTTGTTGACGGATACCACTGATGAGGATGAACACTTGCAGGCCGACGAACAAGAGCCAGATCATGGGTGCCACTTCACGCAACTCGGCGGCTATTGCGATGCGCAGCTCTGTTTCTTGCTGGCGGTCATCGCCCGCAGGTACCGGCGGGCGCCGAAGAACATGACGAGAATGAAGACGACGGCGTCGACGCAAACCGTGGCGATGAACAGCCACTTGTAGTGCGGGTCGTGTTGGTACAGGAGTCCGGCCGGCAGCACGGTGCCATAGAGGAAGATGACGAAACCGAAGCCGGCGAGCATGACCTTCCAATTGAGCAGGCCCTTGCGGGCCGTGTCGCGCAGGACGAGGCCGTCGAAGAGAAGTTTCAATAGTTCGAACATAAGCGGGGTCCTTGTCCGGTCCGTCATGGTGGTAGGCGTCGCAACGGAGGAAAATGCCTCACGAGGCCTCAGGCGATATGTCGTATCCACTCGCGCCGAAGGGCGGCGCAGTTCCCTGAGTTAGCGGACATATCGTTGAAATGTATGAATAAATTTCCGCCAACCGGCTGCCCGCCACGTTTGCCGGCGGCGCCGAGGAGCCACCATGGGCATTCGATTCCGACACGCCTTTGGCACATCTCGCTGTTAGAATTTGGACGATGTCACTGCCGCCGGACATTGCATTGCGCGCCGCCGAGGAGCCGGGCAACGAAGCTCGGTGCACGGCTTTGTGAGTTCAGATGGCGATGTCACCTTGTTGCTGCGGCGCTGGAGTGATGGCGATGCGGGTGCCCTCGACCCGCTTTTCAGTCTTGTCTACCCGCGCCTGAGGCACATCGCCGGAGCGCTCTTCCGCGGTGAGTCGGCATCGAACTTGTTGCAGCCGACCGGCGTCGTCAATGAATTGTTCCTCAAGCTCGCCGAACAGCGGCGACTGCAGTTCAACGATCGCGAGCATTTCTTCAGCCTCGGATCGGTGCTGATGCGCCGCATCCTCGTCGACGCCGCCCGCGCTGAGCGGCGCGACAAGCGCGACGGCGGCATTCGCATTCCGCTCGATCCGGAACTTGCTGGCACGAGCGTCGGCCCCTCCGCGGATGTGCTGGACATCGACCGGGCATTGGAAGAACTCGAGCTGATCGACGCGCGCAAGACCCGCATGGTGGAGTTGCGGTTGTTTTTGGGGGCGACCGCGGAGGAGACCGCCGATCTGCTCAACATGTCCAAGGCGACCGTGGACCGCGACTTGCGATTCGCGCGTGCCTGGTTGATCGAGCGACTGGCAGGCGGGGCGCCGGCCGGGTGAGGTGTTGCGCGGGCGATTGACGGACTCTTATGGACAAGCACGCATCGGATGACGCCTCGCATTGGGCTGAGTTGCAGCGGCTCTTTCATCGTTGCGACGGCCTCGACGCCACGGCGATCGAAGCGGTGCTTGCAAACGAAGTCGCGGATGTCGCTTTGCGCGAACGGGTGCGTGCGTTACTGCGCTCGGCCGAGAGCGTAACCCCTGATCCTGCGTTCGCGACGCCGGATGCATCGGCCGGCGAAGCGGCGGGGTTCTCGCCGGTCTCGATCGGCCCTTACCGCTTGATCGAAAAACTCGGCTCTGGCGGCGTCGGCACCGTGTATCTCGTCGAACGGGTGCTGGCCGAGACGAAGGTCCGCGCGGCGCTCAAAGTGCTGGCGCCGCATGCCGTCGACGCGTCCTTCGTCGAGCGTTTCCACCGCGAACAGCGATTGCTCGCATCGCTCGACCATCCGAACATCACCCGCTTGTTCGACGCCGGGACGACCGAGGACGGTCAGCCGTACATCGTCATGGAATACGTCGATGGCTTGCCGATCGACCGCTATTGCGACGAACGCAAGCTCGACATCGAATCCCGGGTACGCCTCTTCCTGACCGTGTGCGATGCGGTGAGCGCCGCACACCGCGGCCTGATCGTGCATCTCGATCTGAAGCCGTCGAACGTCCTGGTCTCGAAGAGCGGTATCGTCAAACTCCTCGACTTCGGCACCTCGAAGTGGACCCAGGCCAACGGCGAGTCCACGGCCACCTTGGTCGCGACGCCCGCGTTTGCGAGCCCCGAACAGCTGCTGAATCGTCCCGTGAGCACCGCGAGCGACGTCTACGGGCTTGGCGCGACGTTGTACAAGCTCCTCTGCGGGCGGGCGCCGTTCGGCAATACCTCGGGCGTCGTGCGCATGGAGAAAGCGCTTCGCGGCCTCGAGCCTGAATCCCTTGCGCGCGCGGCGGCGGCGGACGCCCCCCCGCGGGGGAATCGCGCCGCACGGCGCGCTCAGCAGGAACTGCGGGGTGATCTGTCGACGATCCTCGATGCCTGCCTGCGGAATGATCCGCGGGAACGATACGGCTCCGCCGAGGCGCTGCGGGACGATCTCGAGCGTTATCTGTCGCATCAACCGATCAAGGCGCGTCCGCAGACCAGCGTCTATCGCCTGCGCAAATTCATCGACCGCCATCGACTGGCGCTGGTGGTCGCGGTGCTGGTCGTGGCCGTGTCCGGTGCGAGCCTCGCGGAGGCATGGGTCGGGCAGGCGCGGGCCCTGCGCGAGGCCGACCGCGCGGTGCGCATGCAGCACTTCATGCACCGCCTGTTCCGCATGGCGAACCCCGATTACACCGCGAAGCCGGTTGCGACGGTGGCGGAATTCCTGCGCGCCGGGGTGCGCAACCTGCCGGCCTATATCCAAAATCCCGCCGACCTGCGCACGGCGATGCTCGGACTCGCCGAATCGATGTACGCGAGCGGCGACACGGACGACGCGCGCGCGACGTTGCACCACGTGCTGGCGATGTCCCAAGGCAGTGCGGCGATCGGCAACCGGGTGGAGGCCGAAATCTATCTCGCGGTCATCGATTTCGATCGCAATGAGGTGGCGGCCGGACGCGCCCTCTCGGCGCAGGCCTTCCGCCTCGCCCACGCATATCCGGTCTCGGCGCGGGTGCGCATCCTGACGGACGTCTATTATGCGTTCAACGAGGATAACAACGGCTTCATCAAACCCGGCAACCTCGCGCTGCTGCGAAAGAGCGCGCACGAGGCCATCGCCGATCATTTGCCGCGGAACGATCAAGACCTGGCGCTGCATGATTACGCGTCTGATGCCAGCATGCAGGGACATGTCGTCACCGCGACGCGCATCTTTTCGCTGCTGCGGGAGCGTTACCGAGGCGATCCGTTGGCACTCTGCGATCGCGCCAATGTGGATGGTTGGCTCGCCTGGATCGACAACCAGAGCGGACACATCACCGAAAGTCTGCCGTTGTTTCGCGAGGCCTATGACGGTTATGTGCAATGCCAGGGGCCGGCGAGCGCACAGGCCCTGAACGAAGTTCCCTATTGGGGGGACGCGTTGATCCGCGCGGGACGGGCGGCCGACGCGGTCAAACTGCTCGAGGGAACATTGCCGACCTGGCGGCGCGCCCTCGGGGACAAGTCCGACCAGGTTGAGATTCTTTACTACCTGTCGCGCGCCTATTCGGCGGTTGGACGCTATCGCGACGCGCAGCCGTTGGCGGAGGAATTTCTCAAAAGTCTGCGCAGTCGACTCGCGCCCGGATCGCGGATGTTCGGGCTCGGCCAAATGGCGCTCGCCGAGGCCTTGGTCGGAGAGAAATGCTATGCCGCTGCGCGTCCCTATGCCGTGCGAGCGGTGCGCATACTCGCAAAGCCGGTCAGGACCGCCTACGGGCTGCACGTGGAACATGAGGCGCAAGCGATACTGCGCGGGGCCGCGACGACCGCCGCGGTTTCGCCGGGATGCCCGTCCTGATCCGGCGCCTACCGCGGCAGGCCTTCGCGCTACCGGGGCTGGCCGTTGCCGTGGACCTTCTTGTCACGTGTCCAATTGCCCTTCACGACGCCGTTCGGATTGGCATTCGGGTCGTTGCTCTGCGCCGTGCCGCCCCAGCCGTTCGAGCCCCGCACCGTCTGCTGGTTCAACGAGTAGTCCTGCCAGTCCGAGGCCGCGGTGGAGCGCGCGTTCTTCTGAGTCGCCTGTTGCTGCCGATTCATGAAGGCGGCCAACCACTCGTGCAGCGCTTCGAGCCGGCCTTTGGGAGCCTGCGCCACATCGACTCTCGCAAAGCAGTTGCCGCCGAAGCGCGAACCCTGCTGGCATCGGACCCAGGCGCGCAGACGTAGCTCGTGTCCGCTCGAGTCCATCGCGCGAAAAGCCGCTACATCGCCGAGATTGCGCGCGCGCAGGGGCCGAGGAGAATGCCGCCAAGAGAGTGTGCGCGGCGATACGGGTATTCGGGATGTGCATGGAAGTGGCTTCGTTATGCGCGTCACCGGCCTCCCCCCGGCGAGCGTTTCGTTGCAAGCGGCTTCCGGGTTGGCATTTCCCATCCTTCCTTGGGTAGGATGGCGGCTTGCCGTCTCGCCGTGCCCATCCGTGTTCCCAAGGTCCATTGAGTGAGGAGGAAATCCGCCGATGCACCCCCGCCTATTGCGCTTGACCTGGTTGGTGTTCGGGTTCACCGGCGCCGCTGTCTTTGCAGCGTCCACACCGCCTGTGAAACCCCAGGCGGCACCGGCCGCGAGTGCCGCGACATTGCCGGTGCCGAAGCCGCGCACCGTGGTGACCCATCACCAGGTGACGATCGGCGGCCGGCGGATCGCCTACACCGCGACTGCGGGAACGCTGCTGCTGTACGATGCGAAACACCACCCCACAGCGAGCGTGTTCTACATCGCCTATACGCGCGATGGCGTCGATGCGGCCCGACGGCCGATCACGTTCGCGTACAACGGCGGCCCGGGCTTCGCCTCGGCGCTCGTCGACGTCGGGGGTTTCGGCCCGCGCCGCATCGATTGGCCCGCGCCCGGACAGACGGACGCGATGCAGCCGCCGTACCGCCTCGTCGACAATCCCGACAGTCTGCTCGCTCGCACGGATCTTGTGTTCATCGACGCGATCGGCACCGGCTACAGCCGGCTGGCCGGCAGGGGAACGCCGAAGATGTTCTACGGCATCGACGGCGACGCGCACGCGTTTTCGCAATTCATCCAGCGTTACGTCACCCAGAACCAGCGCTGGAACTCGCCGAAGTTCCTGCTCGGCGAGAGCTACGGCACGACCCGCTCGGCGGTGCTCGCGCAGGATCTGGTTAAAAGCGGCATGTATTTGAACGGCGTGATCATGTGCTCGACGGTGCTGGATTTCGCGACCATCAATTTTACGGCAGGCAACGACCTGCCTTACGCACTCTACTTGCCCTCTTATGCCGCGGTAGCCTGGTATCACCATCGTCTGCCCCCCGGCGAGAGTCTGTCCGATGCGGTGGCGGCGGCGCGGGCCTATGCGAGTTCGGGCTACCTGCGTGCCTTGTTCGCGGGTGCGGCGCTGTCACCGGCCGATCGAAGCCGGGTTGCCGTCCGCCTGGCCGCGATCACCGGCATACCGGCGACGCCGTGGGAGCGCGCGGACTTGCGCATGACCTTGCCGGTGTTCATGCGGCGCCTGCTCGGTCCGAACGGCCCGATGACGGGCCGCTTCGATGCCCGCTTCACCACGCACGAGATGCAGCCGCAGTTGCCGATACCGGGTCGTAGCAACGCGGGGGCCGCGACGATCGCGATTTGGGGGGCGCTGACCGCGAGCTTCGACGGATACCTGCGCAACGAGCTGAATTACCGCAGCAGCCACCTATACTCGCAGTCGAGCGCTCCGGTGTTCAAAGCGTGGAACTGGACCTACCGTTCGCCGCTCAACGGCCTCGGCAGCGGCGTGGGCAATCTGAAGTCGCGTAACGTCGCTCCGGCGCTCGCCCGTGCCATGACGAACGACCCCGGGATGCGTGTGCTATTCAACAACGGCTACTACGACATGGCGACGCCGTTCTTCGCGACCGAATACACGATCCAGCACATGGGTCTCGATTCACGGCAGCTCGCCCGCATCAGCGAGGCCTATTACCCGGTCGGCCACATGCTCTATCTGAACCCGAAGGTCGAGCCGCAGCTTGCGCGCACGATCGATGATTTCATCGCGGCGGCGGCGCCGAAGGCAAAGCATTGAGTCATTACGTGGCGGTGGCAATCCTGGCTAGCGCCGGCAGCTGCCGTGGGCGACAGGGCAGGGTGAGTAACCCGGTTGTGCCGGAAACGCCGGCATCCACGGCGGCGGTGGCGGCACGTGGGTTGGCTGGCGCTTGATTTCCCGCATCAGCACGGCCACGGCCTTCTCGATCTGCGTGTCACGACCCGCGCGCGCGAGCAATCCGGGATCGACATGTCGCTTGATCGAGGGCACGACGCCGATGTTCTCCACCACCCACTGCGAATCCGTGCCGTACATGGCGACTTCGGACACCACTTGTGTGCCGCCGTCGAGTAGATGGAATGGTGCCTGGTAGCCGCGCACGCCACCCCATGTGCGCGTGCCGACGGTCGGGCCGAGGTGATACTGTTGGAATCGGTAGGCGAAGATATCGCCGTCCGAGGCCGAGCCGCCATTGATCAGCGCGGCCAGATGGCCGATGTAGGCGTCCTGGGGGCTCTGGTTGTAGGCGCCATGACGATTGGTCCAGGCTCCCACCACCTTCTGGGTGAGTTGGTTGAACAGGATGGTGTCGATGAAGCCGCCGAGATTCCAGCGATCGTCGATGATCAAGCCCGGCTTGGTCAGCTGACTGTAGTACTGGCGCACGAACTCGTGCAGACCGGTCGCCTCCATGTCATCGAGATACACATAGCCGATCTTGCCGCCGGAGAGCTTGCTCACTTCGCGCCGATTGTTGTTGATCCAGTGCAGCAGGTGAAGCTTGCCGCTGTTGACCACCGGCCTGACCAGGATCGTCCACGGCTTGCCGCCGGGCGTTGCGGCCAGCCGTAGTACGATGGTCTGACCCAGCGTGTCTTGCAGCAGCTGGTAAGGATTGGTGGGCGCCTTGAGCTCCTGGCCGTTGATGGCGAGCACGTAGTCGCCCGGCTTCACCTTTAATCCCGGCTGCGCCAGCGGCGCCATGTAGCCCGGCACGGTATTGTCGCCGTGGAAGATGCGTTTGAGGTAGTAGCGTCCCGCGCTCGGGTTGAGCGCGAACTCGGCGCCCAGCCCAGCGGTGGGCTGAGGTGGCGTGCGCCAACCCATGTCGCCGCCGTAAATATACATGTGGCTTTCGCCCAGCGAGCCGATCATGTTGGCGATGATCCAGTTTAGGTCCGCGCGGCTCTGCGCCAGCGGCAGCAGCGCGCGGTAGCGATCACCGAGCGCCGCCCAACGCGCCTTGATCAGCGCGGGGTTGACGAAATAGTCGCGCACGTCGCGCCAGGATTCGTTGAAGATCTCGGCCCACTCCTTGCGCGGATCGATCTGCATCTTCATGTGCGCGGTGTCGAGCGGCTCGGTCTTTGCCGTAGGCGCGAAACTCGCCGGTCGCAGCACCCACTGCGACTTGAGTTGATACAACAGGGTCGAGCCGTCGCCCGATAGCGTGAAGCCGCCGCCGATACCCGACACGAGGGTTAGCGCCTTGCGCTTGGCCAGGTTATAGGCTCGCAACTCGGGCTTCTCGCCCGGAATCGCGCCACCCAGCACGGGCACCGGCGCGGTGGCGTAGTACACGACACCCTTGGCCTCGGCCACTTGGGAAATATTGGATGCGGCCACGGGCACCTGCACCGCGCGCTGGATCAGGCCATCGAAATCGATCTTCACCGCGGGCGGATGCATCTTGCCCTTGGTCTTCACCTTCGCCTTGGCCTTCGCCTTGGGCGCGGAGGGCTTCCGGGTGCGCGGAGCAAACGGCGAAGGTGTGGTCGCCTCGAGCGTGGTCACGTACAACCCGTCCGGCACCACGCCGGAGGCTTCGAAGTTGTAGCTCGACAGCACAGGGTTCACCAGCCGCGCCGAGACGAAGTACAGATACTTGCCATCCCTCGAGAAGGCCGGCTCGCTGTCGTTGAAATCACCCCGGCTGATCGCGTGCAGCCGGCCATCGCTCAGGCCGTAGATGAACAAGCCGTGCAGGTGATTGGCTAAGTGCTTGGAAAACGCCAGCCAGCGGCTGTCGGGTGAGAACGCTACATCCTGGAAGGCGCCGATGATCTTTTGCGGATCCGAGGTCACCAGCTTGTGCGCGCCGGTCTTTACGTTGACCAGCCACAGGCGCTGGCGCGAGTCGGTGTAGCTCAGCCAGGCATTGTTCGGGCTCCAAACGAGCGGGCCGGCATAGGTGATGTCGCCCGTGCCGGTCAGTGCCCTGGCTGCGCCCAGGCCGTCGGCGGGGCGCAGCATCACCTGGCTGTCGAGGCCCGTGTCGCGGATGTAGGCGATCCAATGGCCATCCGGAGACCAGGACGGATCCTTGTTGTTGCTGGCGTCGGTCCGACTGATCTCGGCGGTGTGGCCATATTTGGCCGGCACCGTGAACAACGCGCCGCGCGCGCTGAATACCGCGAGTTTGCCGTCCGGCGCAACGTCAGCACCGCGGATCATCTTGTTCGCGTCGTATTCATAGGGCAGGGTGCGCGTGCCGTCCAGCGGCACCGTGACCGGCACCGGCGCGAGTGTTCCGTTCGCAAACGAATAGACATAAAGGCGCCCGCCATCGGAGAGCGCGATGCCGCTGTTGCCGAGGCTCGGCCAATCGACGTCGTAGCGGCGAAAATGGCTCAGCTGCAGCGTGGCGCCGGTCTTCAGATTGCGCTGCCAGAGGTTGAGTACGCCGTTTTTGCCGCGATCCGAAGCGAAGAAGATCGTCTCGCCATGCCACATCGGATAGGTGTCCTCGCCTTTCCAGTGCGTCAGCTGGCGGCTCGCGCCGGTGGCGAGGTCATAGGTGTAGAGGTTGTCGGCCTGGCCGCCGTAGTAGTCCTTGCGGTGAAAAGACCGAAATATCCGCGCCAGCTTGTTGTACACCACGGTGCTGCCGTCGGCATTGAACGCGAGCGGCCCGGTCCACGGCATCGGCAGCGCAACCGGCAGACCGCCGGTGAGCGGCACCTCGAAGGCGCGCTCGATCTGCGGATTGAAGCTCTCGCGGCGTGAAAGGAACACCACGTCCTTGCTGTCCGGAGTCCAGCCGAGCACCAGGTTGTCCGGCACCGTGAGGACTTTGCCCCCCAGCGCCGCGTTGACCGAGCGCCACGTCAGCCGTTTGACCGGGCCGCCCGCGGCCGGAATCACGTAGACGTCGGTGTTGCCCCGATACCAGCCGGTGAAGGCGATCCAACGGCCGTCGGGAGAAAACGCCGGATGCGAGTCATAGCCGGAGTCGGAAGTCAGGCGCCTCGCCTCGCCCCCTTGCTCACCGACCCTCCACAAGGCGCCTGCGGCCTCGAACACCACTGTGTTGCCGTGGATCGTCGGGTAGCGAATCAGGGCTTGAGTCGGACCTGACACGGGGGCGGTCGCGGCGAGCGCGAGGAGCGGGAACGACCCGGCGAGCAGCGAGGCGCAGAGTTTGGCGCAGACCTTCATGAGCACTCCTTCAGCGAGCCAGGCGAATTTGTCACAGACCGGCGAACAGGGTCACAAGTTCCGGCACGATCGGAAATGATGGCGCTCAGGACCGCACGCCGGCCGGGCGCAGCCATCTCGACAAACCGATCGCGATTCCCGCCGCCGCACCGATCACGGCCAGCGCAAGCCTGCCGTGCGGTGCGAAGCTTGCATCGATCCACGGCCAGGCGAGTGTCGTGCCGATGCGCGAATTCGTCGGCCGGCAGGCTCGCGATCGCCGCGGCCAGCCGCCGGTGGAAATCCGGCGGCAGCGAAATGTCCTTCAATCCCAGTGTGCCGAGTTGCGCGAGCAAGGTCTCGCGCGCCCGGTACAGGTTGGTCTTCACGGTACCTTCGGGTATGCCCAGCATGGCCGCCACCTCGGGGACCGAACGGTCATCGAAGTAATACAGCGTTACGGCCCGCCGGTAGCGCATGATGGCATAAATCCTGGTCGACAGCGCCGCGCGTCCGTCGTAGCCCGGCAGCGCTTTCCAGATGCGGATCAAGACGTCCTGCGCGACGTCCTCGGCCTGCGCCGGATCGCGCAGCAGCGCGACGCAGAGCCGGTAGATCGAGGCCGCATGCCGCTCGACGACACGATCGAAGGCCTGCGTCCGGCTGCCGCCTTGGAGTAGCGCAAGGACCCCGGTATCCTCGGGCGTCGGTTCGGCGGCAGTTGAAGCGGTTTGGGGCAACGACGGGTTCCTCTGTGACTGATACTCCGGCCTCGCGGCTTTGGTTTCGGGTTGAAACCAGGGGGCGGTCGTCCGGGTATCACCATCGTGACCGTCAAAACCCCTGGAGGATACGATAATGGGCATCGATATAAACGAGGTGACGTTAGTCCAGTCGCTGATCCCGATCACCGCG
>JABEVI010000053.1 GCA_013044085.1 Steroidobacteraceae bacterium | reverse complement strand
TTGCCGCATGCTTGCCGTTGCTGGCACCGCTTCGCGGGCTGATCATCGGGCGCCGGCACACCTACGCGTGGGCAACGCTGTTCGCCATCCCCTATCTAGTCTTTACGCTGACCGAGTTGCTCGCGAACCCGGCCGCCCGCTGGGTGGCGGGCGCCAGCTTGCTGCTGGTGTTCGCCTGGTTCGTCGCTATGGTGGCGTATCTGCGAATTTCTCGAGCGCCGAGCGTATGAACGGCACGGTCAGGCGCCGTTGCGCCGCGAGCGAAGCGTCGTCCAAGGCGTCGAGTACCGCCAATAGGGAGCGCAGATCCCGCGCGGTGCGCTTCATCAGATACTCGACCGTCTCCACCGGCAGCTCGATACCTCGTCGCGCCGCGCGCCGGCGCAGCGCCTCGACGCGACCGGCCTCGTCGAGTTCGTACAACTGGTAGACGACGCCGGCGGACGCGCGCGAGCGCCAGTCCGCAAGCGCCCAGCCCAGCGCGCGCGGTGCGGAGCGGGAGGCGAAGATCACCCGCGTATGCAGGTCGGCACAGGCGTTATAAAGTTCGAACAGCGCCGCCTCCCAGGTCAAATCACCGGCAACCGAATCGGCATCGTCGAGGCACAGAAGCCCGGAGGTTTCGTAGCCGGCGAGTGCCTGTGGCGGCAGCAGAGCGCCCTCGCCGAGAGGCAGATAGGCCGCCGCCCCGCCGACGACGGCACACGTGGCCTGCAACAAATGCGTCTTCCCCGAGCCGCTCGGCCCCCAGAGCCAGACGACCGGTGCGTGCCCGTCGGCGAGCGCGGCGATGAGTTCGGCGTTGCGGCCGACCACGAAGTTCTCGAACGTCGCCTCGTCGCGCAGCTTGACCCCGAGCGGCAGCTGCCTCACGTCTTGGCCCTGCACCCGTAGGTGATGACATAATCCAGGCCGCTTGTGCTGATGGTCGCAAAGGTCAATGCACCGAGAGAGGTCTCGACCCAGGCCGGCGGCAGGTCGATCTCGCGCCGGACGACGACACAGAGCAGGAACAGCATCTGGCACAGGGTGTTGATCTTGCTGACGAGGCTCGGCCGTACCTTAAGCGGACCGAAACGCAGCCGATAAGCGAGCGCCCCACAGACGATGACCAGATCGCGGCCGAGCGCGGCCGCCATCAGCCAAAGCGGCACGCTGCCGCCCACTGCGAGAACCACGAATACGCAGGCCACCAGCAGCTTGTCCGCGGCCGGGTCGAGCAATGCACCGATATTCGACTGCCAACCGAAACGCTTGGCGAGAAAGCCGTCCGCCCCGTCGGAGAGCGCGGCGATGCCGAACATCGCGATCGCCACCGGCCAGTTCCGGTGCAGGAGCGCCACGGCGATCGGCGCAATCATCACAAGACGGCCCACGCTGATCAGATTGGGCAGTTGGCGCAGCCACACACTCGGGCGGGCACCCATCGCGTTAGCGGCGCAAGTGAAAGCGCAGGACGCCCGCCGGGCCCGTCGCCGACTCCAATTGCAGCTGACCGCTCAACGCCAGCGTACGCTCGAGCGGTACCGCACCACCGCGGGCGTCGAGTTCGAAGCGCACGGTGTCCCCGTGCAGGGCCAGCACCGCGACGTGCGATACCGGCGTCATCGACTCGAACAGCTTCTGAACGCTCGCATAGGCGCTGAGGTTCTTGATGCCGTCCACGTCGACATCCACCGGCGTATAAGCGCCGCTGACCGCGTAAATCGCCGCGTAACTGTCCGCGGCCAGATTCACCCCGGCGACCGTGCCGTCGGTCTGGCTGTCCTGGGTCTGAAACTGAAACAGCCACTGCACCTCGGCCGTCGCGCTCGAGTCGCCCGCATGTCCGATCAGCAGCGCATCGGCGCCCTGTCGTTTGGCGATCGCCGCGAGCGTGCGGGGATCGGCCTGAAGAATCGCCGCGCCGGCCAGACCGTCGGTCTGCAACTCCTGCGCACCAGGCCACTCGAGCACGATCCCGCGCTCATCGGCCTGCGCGTCGATCGCCGCTTTCAGGTCCGAAGTGTCCTTGCGGGTGATCACGCTCACCGATGGGCCGTTTGCCACCGTCAGCAGCACGAACGTCACCGGTCGCGTGCGCCCCCAGACCGGCGCGCCCGCCGCGGCCAGCCAGCGCTCGACCGCGCCCCCGTCGAATCCGACGACGAGGCGGCCGTCCGGTGCATAGCGGTACTGCTGAACGTAACGGTCCGCGGCCGTGACCAGGCCCGAATAGGCGGCATCGTTACCGGCCGAGAGTCTGCCGGTGACGCGAATCAAGACGACCTTCATCGCCGCCTGGAAACCCGCCTCACGGCTCGCGTCGGAGCGATCGGTCACCGGCACCGCGACTTGGTAGAGGTTCTCCTGCGCCTCGGCCGACGCCGACCGCGCATGCCATACGCCACCCAGCAGGCAGATCGCCGCCCACAGCAGACGCAGGTACAAAGCAGAGCAAGATTGTCGGTTTCGAATCATGTTCCGATCGCACAGCACGGGCTCAACCCTCGTGTAAAATACCACAGCATGCCGGCCCGCCGCGCCGGCTCACCCGCTTGCGTGCTGAAGGAAGCCACATGACCGAACGAGCGCCCGTGACTTATCGCGACGCCGGCGTCGACATCGATGCCGGTGACGAGCTCGTCGAACGGATCAAACCGCACGTGCGCCGCACTTTGCGACGCGAGGTGCTCGGCGGGATCGGCGGATTCGGCGCGCTCGTCGAGGTGCCGCTCGACCGGTACCGACGACCGGTGCTCGTGTCCGGCACCGATGGAGTCGGCACGAAGCTGCGACTCGCAATCGATTGCGACCGCCCGGACACCGTTGGCATCGACCTGGTCGCGATGTGTGTGAACGACGTCGTGGTGCAAGGCGCCGAACCGCTGTTCTTCCTCGACTATTACGCCACCGGAAAGCTCGACGTGAATGCCGGCGAACGGCTGATCGCCGGCATCGCCGCCGGCTGCGTGCAGGCCGGTTGCGCACTCGTCGGCGGCGAGACTGCCGAGATGCCCGGCATGTACCACGGCGGCGACTACGATCTGGCGGGGTTCTGCGTCGGCATCGTAGAGAAGGATGCGATCATCGATGGAAGCGCGACCCGGGCCGGTGACGTCGTGATAGGGCTCGCCTCCTCCGGCGCGCATTCGAACGGGTTCTCCCTGATCCGCAGGATTCTGGAACGCAGCGGCGCGGACCTCGACGCCGATCTCGAGGGCACCGCACTGATCGACCGGCTGCTGGCGCCGACGCGCATCTACGTGCGCCCCTTGCTCGAATTGCTGCGTCAGGTGCCGGTGCATGCCATGGCCCATGTGACCGGCGGCGGCCTGGTGGAGAATCTGCCGCGGGTGCTGCCCGAGGGCATGGAGATCGTGCTCGATCGGGCGGCCTGGCCGCGCGATCCCTTGTTCGACTGGCTGCAGTCCCAGGGTAACGTCGAGGAGTCCGAGATGCTGCGGGTATTCAACTGCGGCATCGGCATGACCGTACACGTGGCCGCCGAGGATGCCGATCGGGCGCTCGCGAGTTTGCGCGCGGCGGGCGAGGCGGCGACCCTGATCGGCGAGGTGCGGCTCGGCGGGCGCGGCGTCGTGATCGCGTGAGCGCGGCCCACACGCAAAGGCGCGTCGTGGTGCTCATCTCCGGGCGCGGCTCGAACATGCGCGCCCTGGTGGAGAGCGGCCGCGAGACGAACAGCCCCTACCAGGTCGTGGCCGTGCTCGCCGATGGGCCGCAAGCGCCTGGACTCGCGACCGCAGGCGATCTGGGCATCGAGACCGGGGTAATCGCGCCGCGCCCAAACGGCAACCGCGATTCTTACGCCGCAGAACTGGCCGCCGAGGTCGGGCGCCGCGCCCCGGACCTGATTGCGCTCGCCGGCTTCATGCGCATCCTTGCGCCGACGTTCGTGGATGCCTTCGCCGGGCGCATACTGAACATCCACCCCTCGCTGTTGCCGAAATACCCGGGGCTGCACACACACCGGCGCGTCCTCGCCGAAGGCGACCTCGAACACGGCGCGACCGTGCACTTCGTGAGCGCACAGCTCGACGCCGGTCCCGCCGTGCTGCAGGGACGCCTCGATGTCGGCCGCGGCGAGGACGAGGCACGGCTCGCCGCGCGGGTCCTCGAGCTCGAGCACCGGCTGTATCCGCTCGCGGCGCGCTGGGTTTGCGAGGGACGCCTCGCCTGCCGCGACGGCAAGGCATGGTTCGACGGCCACGCTCTCGCCAGCCCGTTGCAGCTGGCGCAATTCGATGGCGGGCAGGACGCGGCATGATGAAACGACTGGCAATGGCCGCGGCACTTACCTGTTGCACCGCCCAGGCGGCGACCAACGGGCCGCCCGCCCCGGCGCCGTTCGCGGCGCATTATCTGGCGCAATGGAAGAGCATCAGCGTCGGCGTGAGCGATCTGTCGCTCACGCAGGGCGCGGGCCCCGGCCAGTTCATCTACACCTGGCGAATCAGTGCACGCGGAATATTTCACCTTTTCTACCGGCATGACGTCGTCCAGAAGAGCTGGCTCACCGTCGAAGGTGCCGACGTCCGCCCCGACACCTATGAAGCCGATGACGGCTCGACACGGATGCACCTGGCCTTCGACTGGCGCCGCGGGCGGGTCAGTGGCACGGTCTCCGGCAAGCCGGTGGATCTCGATCTGAAAGACGGCACTCAGGACATCATGTCCATCCAGATCCAGGTCATGCAGGATCTGCGAGAAGGCAGGCTGCCGGCGAAGTTCTGGATCATCGACAAGGATCAGATCAAGGATTTCGACTACCAGCTCGTCGGTGAAGCCCGCATCCACACCGCCCTCGGCGAGCTCGCGACGATGGTCGTCACGAGCCGGCGACCAGGGGGAGACCGCGTGCTGACGATGTGGTTCGCACCATCGCTCGGCTTCGTTCCGGTGCAAGCGATACGCACCCGCGGCGGCAACACGGAATTCGCCATGCGCATACAACGGCTGTCGCGCTGACTCGAACCATCGACCCGCGGGACCGCTCAGGTCTTCGGCAGCGTCACTCCGCGCTGGCCCTGGTACTTGCCACCGCGATCGCGATACGAGGTCTCGCAGACCTCGTCGGACTCGAAGAACAGCATCTGTGCGACGCCTTCGTTCGCGTAGATCTTCGCCGGCAGCGGCGTCGTGTTCGAGAACTCGAGCGTTACGTGGCCTTCCCATTCCGGCTCGAGCGGCGTCACGTTGACGATGATGCCGCAGCGCGCGTAAGTCGATTTGCCGAGGCAAACCGTCAGCACGCTGCGCGGTATCCTGAAATACTCGACGGTGCTCGCCAACGCGAATGAATTCGGCGGGATGATGCAGACCGGGCCCTTGAAATCGACGAAGGACTTCTCGTCGAAATTCTTCGGATCGACGATCGTTGAATTGATGTTCGTGAATATCTTGAATTCGTCCGCGCACCGAACGTCATAACCGTAGCTCGAGGTGCCGTAGGAGACGATTCTCTGGCCGGCGGCGACGCGCACCTGTTCCGGACAGTACGGCTCGATCATGCCCTGACCCGCCGCCATGCGGCGTATCCAGCGGTCGCTCTTGATGCTCATCAGCTCGCTTCGACCGTGATCTTCGGAAACGCGCGGCTGTAGTCCTTGTTGAGGACCGACAACCGGGCGGCCGCCCGGCGGGCCATCGAAAAATAGGCCGCGGCGCGTTTGCTGCCCGGTTCGGCGATGACGGTCGGGGTGCCGCCGTCCACGTCTTCACGAATTCGCACGTCCAGCGGCAGTTCGCCGAGCAGCGCAACGGCGTAGTCCGCCGCCATACGCGCGCCGCCGCCGCTGCCGAACAGGTGTTCGACGTGCCCGCAGGATGAGCAAACG
>JABEVI010000244.1 GCA_013044085.1 Steroidobacteraceae bacterium | reverse complement strand
TTCGAGACGACGCTCACCGAGGACAACGCCATCGCGGCCCCGGCGATCATCGGATTCAGCCATCCGAACGCAGCGGCCGGCATACCGATCACGTTGTAGACGAAGGCCCAGAAAAGACCCTGGCGGATCTTGCGATAGGTGGCACGACTAACCGCGATCGCATCGCCGATCAGCAAGGGATCACCCCGCATCAGTGTCACGCCCGCTGTCTGCATCGCCACATCGGTACCGGTGCCCATCGCCATGCCGACATCGGCCGCCGCCAGTGCGGGCGCATCGTTGACACCATCCCCGACCATGCCGACACAGCGCCCTTCGGCCTGCAGCCGCCGCACTTCAGCCGCTTTTTCGGCCGGCACGACGCCTGCGAGCACGCGGCCCAGGCCAAGCTTGGCGGCTACCGCCGCGGCGGTGCGCTCGTTGTCGCCGGTCAGCAGCACCGTCTCGATGCCGAGCGCCCGCAGGCGCCGGACCGCGCTCGCAGCGGTCGGTTTGATCGGATCGGCTACGTCGATCGAACCGAGGAGCATCGGCGTCGGCTCGAGCGCCGCGACCCAGATCACCGTCGCGCCACGTTCCTCCGAAGCGGCCGCGCGGGCGGCGTCGGCCTCGATAGACACCCCCTTCTCCTGCATCAGGCGGCGGTTGCCGAGCGCGATCTGCCGGCCGCCGACACGCGCGCTCAAGCCGAGGCCCGCGTGGCTGTGAAACTCCTCGAGGCCGGGCAAGGCGAGCCCGGCGGCCCTTTCGAGCACCGCGCGTGCTATCGGGTGTTCGCTGCCGGTCTGAGCCGCCGCCGCGGTCGACAGCAGTTCCGTCTCCGTCAGGCCGAACGGCGTCAGCGCGATCACGGCCGGCCGGCCCTGGGTCAGCGTTCCGGTCTTGTCGAGGACCACCGTGTCGAGCCGCTGTGCACGCTCTAAGGCCTCGACGTCGCGAATCAGGATGCCGGCTCTCGCGGCCACACCGGTGCCGACCATCAACGCCGTCGGCGTCGCGAGACCGAGCGCGCAGGGACACGCAATCACGAGAACCGACACGGCGGCGACGATTCCGGTCGTGAATGCGCCGGCGATCAGCCACCAGCCGAAGAATGCGGCGAGGGCGACGAGGAGCACCACCGGCACGAAGTAGGCGGCGACGCGGTCGACGAGCCGCTGTACCGGCGCCTTCTTCGCCTGCGCGCCATCGACGAGCGCGATGATCTGCGCAAGCGCCGAGTGCTCGCCGACGGCGCTCGTCTCGACGCGCAGCAGGCCGCCGCCGTTGACGGCACCGCCGGTGACCCGGTCGCCGGGCGCCTTCGCGACCGGCAGACTCTCGCCGGTCAGGAGGCTCTCGTCGACCTCGCTCGAGCCGCCGATGACGCGGCCGTCGACGGGCAGGCGCTCGCCGGGTCTGATCACGACCACATCGCCGAGCGCGACGGCAGCCGCCGGAATTTCGACCTCGCCACCGGCGCGCTCGACACGCGCGATCTCCGGCCGCAGCGACATCAGCGCGCGGATCTGCGCCGTCGTCGAGCGCTTGGCCCGGGTTTCCATCCACTTGCCGACACTGACGAGCGCGATCACGACGGCCGAGGAATCGAAATAAAGAGGCGTGCCGGCCGACCGCGTCAGCCACAGGTACACGCTGTAGAAATAGGCGGTCGAGGTGCCGAGCGCGACCAGCAGATCCATGTTGCCGACGCCCGCCCGCAGCGCCTTCCAGGAGCCTGCGTAGAAACGCGCGCCGACCAGGAATTGAACCGGCGTCGCCAATGCGAACTGCAGCCATCCGGCCAGAGGCACACCGAACATCGGTGCGAGCAGCGGCGCACTGAACATGACCGCGACGATGAGCCGCAGGCCTTCGGAGCGCAGGCGTCGTGCGGCGGCGGCGTCGAGTTCGCGGTCCCGCGCGACGTCTCCGGTCAGAACCTGCGCCTCGTAGCCCGCACGGCGCAACGCCTCGAGCAAGTCGGCCGCGCGCAACAGCCCGCCAAGACCCTCGACCGTGGCGCGCTCGGTGGCGAGGTTCACGTCCGCGTGCACGACGCCCGCAACCGCCGCCAAGGCTCGTTCGACCCGTTGCACGCAGGTGGCACAGGTCATTCCGGCGATAGCCAGTTCGCGCCGCTCGTGCGGTACCTCGTAACCGGCGCGCTCAACGGCCTGCGCGATCTCGGCGGCATCGACCCGCGCGGCCTCATAGCGCACGTCAGCCCGCTCGCTGGCGAGATTCACGACCGCCTCCACGCCCGGCAGGCGGTTCAGCGCCTTCTCGACGCGTGCCGCGCAGGTGGCGCAGGTCATGCCCTTGATCGGCAACGACAGATGATTCCGCGCGCCCGCCCCGGCCGGCGCCTCGTTCGTCACGGCGCCGGCGTCGCGGACTCCGCCAGCCGGCCGCCGAATCCGGCGGCTTCGACGGCACCGATCAAGTCCGCCGCGCTCGCGCTGCCGGTCACGGTCGCGACGGCACCCGCGAGATCGACCTCGGCCCGATCGACGCCGGGCACACGCGTGAGCACGCGCGTCACCGTATTCGCGCAGCCGCCGCAGGTCATGCCGGAGATCGCCAGGCGCATCGTCCCGCCCGCCGCACGCGTATCTTGTGGGTTCATGCTTTGCTCCTGAATCAGTGCAATGGCGGCTAGTTAAGGCGCCGGGCGGCCCCAAGGTCAAGGGGCGGCGAGCGCTGCAGCCCTAAAACGAAAGCCGAAAGCCCCCGTAGGCCTCGGTGGGGGCCGAGGGACTCAAGAACCGGTTGTCGACCCCGGAACCGCTGCCGCCACTGCCCGTCGGCACCCCTGGTGCACCGACGCCGGTCGGATCTCCCAGTGTTCCCCAGGTCGCGTACTGCCGATCGAACAGATTGTCGACTGACAGGAACAGTTTCAGATGCGGCATCGGCCGGTAGCTCGTATGCAAGTCGACGACCACAAATCCCGGCACGGCCGGCAATTGATTCGACTCATCGCCGACGTAGTAGAAGCTGCCGGTGTAATTCGCCGCCGCACCGATTCTCCAGCCGGCCGCGGCCCGGTACTGCGCACCGAGTTTAAGCCGGTTTTCCGGGATCCCGGGCAACCGATCGCCGGGTCTGACGAGAATGTCGCCTTGCGCGTTTCGGTAAGGATTCGACGGTGAGGGAACGAGCAAGGGCGACATGAAAGTGGCTTGGACGAAGCTGTATTGCGTGTAGCCCGACCACCTTTCGATGCGCCAGTGAACACCTGCCTCCAAACCTTGCCGGCGGGTGTCGCCGATGTTCTCGAAGAATCCCTGGCTCAGGGAGGTGGCAACGCTGTGGATGTCATCCTTGAGGAGCGTGCGAAACAGGCTCAGGTTCCAGTCGAACTCGGCGCCCGCGAAGCGGGTGCGGGTGAAGTGACCGCGAAGGCCGAGTTCGCCGCTGTGTGCGACGACCTGGCGCAGGTTCGGCGGATCACCGGCCAGGCTGGACGGAAGGACACAGGGTCTGCTCGGATCGGAGCACTCGATCTCACTCGCCGTCGGGGTTCGAGTGTTCTCCGAAAGGTCGCCATAGAGCGTGATCGAGGGCCGCAACGCATAGGTGGCTCCGAGGGCCGGATTGAAGTGGACGTAGCGATTGCGACCGTTGAGGTTCGTGCCGAGTTGATCGGCCAGGTCGACGTACGCGATGTTGTACCGGCCGCTCGCCGTGACGGCCAAACGGTGGGTCAGCCGAATGCGATCCGTGAGATAAACGCCGAGGCTCTTGTTGATCGAATCGACGTTTACCGGCACCGGATCGCCATTGGCGAGCGCACCGGCCGAATTCTCCGCGGTGTCGACGATCAATGACGACGGCAGAACCTGCAGTTGCGAGTCGATGAGACCGATCTGCGCGCCGCTGTAGAAGGACGTCGCGGCGTAGTCGAGCGCGGCACCGACGGTGAAGCGGTTCTCGCGGCCAAGGACGGCCTTGCGCAGCGTCGCCTGCAAAGTACCACCCCGACCCCGGGTGTGGAGCCATTCGAAGTCATTCTCGCCGATGAGTCGCGTGCCGCCCGCCGATATATCCGCAAGTGGCTGCCCCTGGGCGTTGCTCAAGGGCGTGACCCCATCGGGCTGACAGAGGATCCCGATGGCACCGGCGCAAGCCTGATAGCTGGTCGAGTTGCCGTTCGCCACGGTTTCGCCGAAATCGCGGTAGTAAAACACGCCCTGCAACGACAGGGCATGGCTCGCCCGCAAGCTGCTGTTCAGCACGAAAAATCGCAGCGTGTCACGGTTCGTCTGCGGTCCGGTGAAAACCAACGAACGGTTGACGGCCAGTTCCTGGACCGGGGCCGCGCCCTGACCGTTCATGGTATTGCCGGCGCTCGTGAAACTCAGATCGACACTGCCCCGGGTGGAATGGGCGCTCAACACGGCATAGAAATCGCGAATCCGGTCGCTGGAGAACCGCCGCCAGCCGCTCGAATCGGCCGCCTTGCCGGCAAGGTACACACCGAACTTGCCGTCACGCCCACCGTATTGTGCCGTCAGATCGCGCCGGCCATAGGAGCCCGCCGTAACGCCCAGGTCTCCCCCCCGATACGTAAAGGCATTTTTCATCGTCAGTGCGATGGCACCGCCCAGCGCATTCAGTCCGTAGAGCGGGTTCGCGCTCACGAGTTCGACTTGATTGATCGCGTTGTCGGGAAACAGATCCCAATTGACGGTATCGCCGAACGCTTCGTTGATGCGCACCCCGTTTTGATAGACGGCGAGCCCTTGCGCAGTCCCGAGCACCGGAGAGGCCTCGAAACCCCGGTAGAGAATATCCGGCTGGAACGGATCGTCCAGATTGTCATTGATGTTGACGCTGGAAATGCCCGCATCCAAGGCGCCCGTGAGGTTGGCCGAACCACCCTGCGTCAAATCGGCCGCCGACAGCACCTGCACGTTTCCCGGGATCTGATTGACATCGACGGCCGCTCCCGGCATCGCGGTCGCCTCGACGATGACCGGTTGCAGAGCCGTGTCCACCACCGGCGAGGCAGCGTGCGCGAACGCCCGGCCTGCGCACGCGACCTGGCTCAGTGCGAGCACCGCAATCACCCCAAAAATCGATGCAAGCGTTCTAACCGGTCTTCCTCGCCAAAAAAAAATCGACCCGCACGGCAGAAAATAACGTTCCGTCGTACGGGTCAACAAGGCGCCGTCCTTCGGTCGAGCATGAAGTCGACCATCGTGGCACCACCCTGGAGATCGGCAAATGATATCCTCTCGGACGCCAGACCACAGGTTGAAGTTCCGCAAATCTTTACAGGTGATCCGCATGCTCGCCAGATCCTGTGCCTTGGTACTCGCGGCGTTTTGGATGGCGGTTTCGCAGCCGCTCATTGCCGACGCGGCCGGCACCCCGCTTCCCCCGGTACAGTCCGGTTCGATGCCTGTGCCGCAGGTAAAACATGGGTCTATCGAGCGGTTGAGCGCGTTTCCCTCCCGGTACGTCGCTGCGCACAACATTGATATCTGGCTGCCGCCGGGCTATCCGCGGCAGGCGCCCTATGCCGTGCTTTACATGTTCGACGGACAGATGTTGTTCGATCCCAGACACACCTGGAACCACGAGTCGTGGGGCGCGGC
>JABEVI010000052.1 GCA_013044085.1 Steroidobacteraceae bacterium | reverse complement strand
GCCTTCGCCTTCCAGTCGAGCACGGCATCGATGTCGCGCCTGGTGACGTTGATGCCGTCCTCGAACCGCAGGAGGTTCTCCAGCAGTATTTTCAACGCGTACGGCAGGCGATCGACATTGCGCCCGCGCAGCGCGGCGAGGCCGAAGATATCGTATCGACGGGAACCGACCTGTAGTGTCGTGCGCGACTTGAAACTGTCCGTCATGATTCCTCCGTCGAAAACGCTGAATTATACGCGATCGCCGGCTCAGCCGGGATCTGCGCGCGAGCGGGGCGAGAGACGATCGTGCCGCCGCCCAAACAGACGTCGCCGTCGTAGAACACGGCGTATTGGCCGGGAGTGACCGCGCGGGCCGCTGTAAGCAGAGACACATCGACCCGGCCGTCTGCCCGCAGGTGCAGGCGGCACGGCAGGTCGGCTTGGCGGTGGCGGGTTTTGACCGCGCAGGCGAGCGAGGTGGCGCCGGCCGGCGGCACCAGCCAGTTGACCTCGATGACTTCGAACGCGTCGCAGAGCAGCAGCGGATGATCCTGCGACTGGACGACGGTGAGCGCGTTGCGCGCGGTGTCCTTTGCGGCGACGTACCACGGCGCGGCCCGTGCGCCGGCGCGGCCTCCGAGCCGCAGGCCGGCACGCTGTCCGAGCGTATAGAACGGCAGCCCGCGATGCTCGCCGAGGACCCGGCCATCCTCGGTCTCGATCGGGCCCGGAGATGGCGCGATGTAGCGGCCGAGAAACTCCGCGAACGGCCGCTCGCCGATGAAACAAATTCCCGTGCTGTCGGGCTTGTCGTGCACCGGCAGGCCCGCCGCGTGCGCGCGGCGTCGGACCTCCGTCTTCTCGAGGTCGCCGATCGGGAACAACATCCGCGGCAGGGCCGACGCGTCGACTGCGTGCAGAAAATAGCTCTGGTCTTTGGCCGGATCGGCAGCCTTCAACAGCCGGCTGGCGAAGGCGCCATGCTCGATGCGGGCGTAGTGTCCGGTCGCCACCCAGGCGGCGCCGAGCCGGCGCATGTGCTCCAGGCAGACGCCGAACTTGATCTCGCGGTTGCACAACACATCGGGATTCGGCGTGCCGCCCGCCGCATAGACGCGCAGGAAATGGCTGAATACACGGTGGCGGTAGTCGGCGGCGAAGTTTGCCCGGTGCAGCGCGATCCTCAGGATCTCGCAGACGCGACGCGCATCCTGGTAATCGGCGGCGGCCGTGCAGTACGCATCGTCCTCGTCCCAGTTCGACATGAACAGGCCCTGTACGGCGTATCCGCGCTCCAGAAGGCGCAGCGCCGCCACCGCCGAATCGACGCCGCCGGACATGCCGACGATGACGGTGCCGGCGCGGGCCGGGTCGAGGTCGGAGGGCTTCTCGTGCATGGCCCGATTATAGAGGCCCCGAGGAGGGAAGGTCAGAGGGGGGGCGGGCAGGCTCCGATCACATGAACATTTGCCGCATCTGCGATTCCTGCATGCTCATGTTCCAAACCTCGTCGAAGAAGGCGAGGTAACGCCGGACGATCAGCGGATCGTTCATGTCGGCGATCCCGTCCCATCGGTTCGCCTGCAAACGGTAAACGAGCGCCTTGTCGTCGGCAATGATGAATGCGCCCGCGCTCGCCGGGTATTCCTGCGCCATGGTGCGCAGGTCGATGCAGCTGGTCAAACGCCGCGCGAGGATGAGGAAGCGGTTGTTGTCGACCATGGCGCGCGAGGGGTCTGCCAGCAGCACACGCACCTTGGCGTACGAGCGGGCCAGTACCAGTCGCTTGATCGCCTCGAGGAACGGCTCTTCGCCGTAGATCATCGGCTCCAGGTCCAGCGTGAAAATCGACAGCAGGCGCTGCGCGGACCGGGCCACCCGCAGGCTCGCCTCGCGCACTTCGGGCATCGTGCTCACGATCGTGCGTGTGCTGGCAGCCGCGCTCGTGCCCGCGCCGGTCCCCGGGGCGGCGCCGGGGGCGCCGGCGGATTGGTTTGTAGAACTGCCGTTCCCGTTTTCCGACATGGTCTTTCGGCCTCTCGAATTGGGCGGGCAACAGGCCTGCGCCTCGACATCAGCCTCGATCCTACCGATTGGAAGGCGATGCGAGCGTCGATTGCGTCACGTTTCGTCACGCCGGAGGGATGAACACGGGCTGCCGGGCGCCTGCCGGGCAGCGCAGTCAGCGTCGCCGATGGGCGAGATTCGGCGCAAGTCCCAGGTAGGCGTGCGGCTCGAGTCGCAGCAGGCGCTCCTTCTCCGTAGCCGGCAGTTCCAAGGAGGCGATGAACTCGCGAATCGTGGTCCGGTCGATCACCCGACCGCGGGTGAAGTCTTTCAACAGGTCGTAGGCTCCGGGCGTGCCGTTCGCCCGCATCACCGTCTGGATCGCCTCGGCGAGCACCTCCCAGGCGGCGTCCAGGTCCTGGCGAACCCGGACCTCGTCGAGGTCGATCTTCAGTAATCCCGAGCGCAGCGATCCGTAGGCGAGCGCGGCATGCCCGAGCGCCACCCCGACGTTGCGCAGCACCGTCGAGTCGGTCAGATCGCGTTGCCAGCGCGATATCGGCAACTTTTCCGCGAAATGCGCGAGCAGCGCGTTGGCGACACCGAGATTGCCTTCGGCATTCTCGAAGTCGATCGGGTTGACCTTGTGCGGCATCGTCGAGGAACCGACTTCGCCGGCGACCACGCGCTGCCGGAAGTAACCCAGGGAGATGTAGCTCCACATGTCCCGGGAAAGGTCGAGGAGCACATTGTCGGCGCGAATCAGGGCGTGGGCATATTCGGCGATCCAGTCGTGCGGCTCGATCTGGGTCGTGTAGGCGTTCGGGTGCAGCGCGAGCGATTCGACGAACGCGGCACTGGCGGCCGGCCAGTCGACCAGGGGCAGCGCGGCCACGTGTGCGTTGAAGTTGCCGACCGCGCCGTTCATCTTGCCAAGTATCCGGACCCCGGCGAACCCGTCCCGTTGTACCTGCAGGCGGGCGGCAAAATTGGCGATTTCCTTGCCGACCGTCGTCGGCGTCGCCGTCTGACCGTGGGTGCGGCCGAGCATGGCCGTGGTCGCGTGGCGTTCGGCGAGGGAATCGAGCATCGCGACGAGCTCGTCCAACATCGGCGTAATCACGCGCTCGCGTGCGGATTTGAGCATCAGGGCGTAAGCGAGGTTGTTGATGTCCTCCGACGTGCAGCCGAAATGCACCCATTCCAGGTGTGCCGGCGAGGCGCCACGGGATCCCAAGCCCTCGCGCAGCCACAGTTCCACGGCCTTGACGTCGTGATTCGTGCGCGCTTCGATCCGCTTGATCGCGGCGATGTCCGCCGTGGACGGGTCGAGCGAGAGGGTTCGGAGCCAGTCGCGACTGGCGTCCGGCATCGTGGCCAGGACGGCTCTCGCCGGCCCGCCGGCAAGCGCGAGCAGCCACGCACACTCGACGCGAACACGCTCGCGCATCAAGCCGGCTTCGCTGAATATCGTGCGCAACGGCGCGAGCTTCGGCGCGTAACGTCCATCCAACGGAGAGAGGGCGTCTATGGGGCTGTTCGACATCGTCGTGAATTGCCGTCGAATGTTAGAATGAGGCCATGTTACCGCAATAGACGGACGTACGCGGAGAAGCGATTGAAGGCGATCGGATGAATTCACGCCTCGACAGGGAGTCGATCAGACGAGCCTTGCTTCCGCGACCCTCCGGTCTCGAGGAGGACATGGAATGGCTGCCCGGCTCGACCCACGAACTGCGCGCGCGCATCCGCAGCGCGCTTCCGCAGCCCCAGACGGCGGCGGCGGTGCTCGTGCCGCTCATCGAGCGCGACGGGGAGTTCTCGGTGCTGCTCACGCAGCGTGCCGCGACGCTGCGCGATCACGCCGGGCAGATCGCCTTTCCCGGTGGCCGGATAGAGCCTCACGACGAGGATCCCTGGCGCGCGGCGCTGCGCGAGACGCGCGAGGAGATCGGTCTGGATCCGGCGGGCGTCGAGTTCGCGGGCTACCTCCCGGATCATCTGATCTTGACCGGCTACCGCGTGACGCCGGCCGTTGGCTTCATCGACGCCGGATACACCCTGCGTGTGGATGCCGCCGAGGTCGAGGATGCCTTCGAGGTGCCGCTTCAATTCCTGTTCGATGTGAGGAACCATCGCGAGCGGGTGCGCACACTCGGCGACGTCAAACTCACGGTGCATGACATTCCGTACGGCGAGAGACGAATATGGGGGGCGACCGCCGGCATGCTGATGAGCTTGCGGCGGCTGCTCGAGCCGTATCGGCGCAGCGCCGGATGAGCGCGCCGCTCGCACGCCTGCGCGCGATCATGGCGCGGTTGCGCTCGGAGCAGGGTTGTGCGTGGGACCGCGCACAGACCTTTGCGAGCATTGCGCCCTACACGATCGAGGAAGCCTATGAAGTCGCGGATGCAATCGCGCGAGGCGATTTCGCCGACTTGCGGGGCGAACTCGGCGATCTGCTGTTTCAGGTGGTCTTTCACGCGCAAATGGCGAGTGAGGCGGGGTACTTCGACTTCGACGCGGTTGCCGAGTCCATTTGCGAGAAGCTCGTGCGCAGGCATCCGCATGTCTACGCGGACACGAGTCCCGCGGGCGGACCGCCGCCGGCCGTGGCCTGGGAGCAATTGAAGGCTGAGGAGCGGCGGGCCGCCGCCGGCGATCGGCCCGCCGGTTTGCTGGACGGCATAGCGCTTGCGCTGCCGGCGCTCGTGCGCACCGACAAGCTCGGTGGGCGTGCCGCCCGGGCGGGATTCGATTTTCCGACGTCGCAGCAGGCCGCCGACAAGGTCGGCGAAGAGTTGGCGGAAGTGCTGGAGGCGGCGGCGACGCAAGGGCCGATGCGCGCTGCGCGGGTGTTCGAGGAGATGGGAGACCTGCTGTTCGCGGCGGCGAATCTCGCCCGCAAACTCGATATCGATCCGGAGAACGCCTTGCGCGCGGCGAATGAGAAATTCTCGCGACGGGTTCGCGCGATGGAGGCCCTGGCGGCGAGTGCCGGCGCCGATTTCGCGGCCCTCGATCTCGGCGCCCAGGAAAGGCTGTGGACGCAAGCGAAGCGGGAAGAATCCGCAGAAGGCGGCGAGGGGCGCTAGCATGCCGCGCGCCTGTGGCGGATTCAGACCTCGAAGCGAATACCTTGCGCGAGCGGCAATGCGGCGCTCCAGTTGAGCGTCGACGTTTGACGCCGCATGTAGGCTTTCCATGCGTCGGAGCCCGCTTCCCGGCCACCGCCGGTGTCCTTCTCGCCGCCGAAGGCGCCGCCGATTTCCGCCCCCGAGGTGCCGAGATTGACGTTCGCGATACCGCAGTCGCTGCCCTCCGCGGACAAGAAGCGCTCGGCGGTCTGCAGACGGTCGGTGAATATCGCCGATGACAGCCCGTACGCGACCGAATTCTGTGCCGTGATCGCCTCCTCGAGGTGTTCGTGGCGCATCAGGTAGAGGATCGGTGCAAACGTCTCGGTTTGCGTGATCGGCATCGACGCGCTGGCGCGCACGATCGTCGGCTCGACGAAGTGACCGTTGCGCTCGAGCGCACGGCCGCCACACAGAACCTCTCCGCCCTGCGCGCGGGCGCTCGCCACGGATGCGAGGAATCGTTTAACGGCGGCGTCGTCGATCAACGGGCCCATGAGGGTCGTCGGGTCGAGCGGATCACCGATCCGCACCTGTCCGTAGGCCGCCACGAGGCGTCGCTCGAGTTCCGCGTGCACGCTCGCATGCGCGAACACCCGTCGCGTCGAGGTGCAGCGTTGCCCGGCGGTGCCGACCGCGCCGAACACGATCGCCGGCACGGCCAGATCGAGATTCGCGTTTGCATCGACAATGATCGCGTTGTTGCCGCCGAGTTCGAGGAGGCTCTTGCCGAGCCGGCCGGCGACACGGACACCGATGCGCCTGCCAACCTCCGTCGAACCGGTGAAGGAAACCAGTGCGACGCGGCGGTCATCGACGAACCGCTCGGCGAGTTCCGTGCCGGCGTCGACGAACATCTGGAAGATGGGCGGCAGGGAGAGCCGCTCGAGCACGCGGTTGCAGATCTTCTGCACGGCGACCGCACATAGCGCGGTTTTCGGCGACGGCTTCCAGACGGTCGCGTTGCCGCATATCGCCGCCAAAAGCGCGTTCCATGACCAGACGGCAACCGGGAAGTTGAAGGCCGAGATCACGCCGACGACGCCGAGCGGATGCCATTGTTCGAACATTCGATGTTCGGGACGCTCCGAGTGCATCGCCAGGCCGTACAGCATCCGCGACTGACCGACCGCGAAATCCGCGATGTCGATCATCTCCTGAACCTCGCCATCGCCCTCGGCCTTGATCTTGCCGTTTTCCAGAGACACGAGTGTGCCGAGCGCGTCCTTGACCCGCCGTAGTTCCTCGCCCATCAATCGTACCGCCTCGCCGCGCTTGGGCGCCGGCACCTGGCGCCAGAGCTTCGCCGCCGCGGTTGCCGCGGCGATCACGCGCTCATAGTCCGCCGCGGTCGCGGCGCGGACTTTGGCGATGCGCTGACCGCTCGAGGGGCTGTGTGACTCGATCCAGGCGCCGTCGCCTTGCACGTTCCATCCATGGGAGCCGCACCATGCGCCGGCGTTTTCGGCGGCGATTTCGAGCGTTCGCAGCGCCGCTTCGGTTTGAGGATTCATATCGCAACACTCCAAAACTCTGGAATCCGGGGATCCGATGCGGGCGCATTGTGGCGCGGCGCGGTCCGCGACGCCACCGATCAGTGCGCGCGAGCCGCGAATTTTTGCAGCGACAGCCGTGTCTGTGTAGCATTCGGGGCCCATGTCTGGAAATCCCCTGATGACGGATTGGCACCCGGCCAGCTGGCACGGCCGGCCGGCGGCGCAACAGCCGAAATACTCGGATTCGGCCGCGCTTGCGCGGGCGATCGAGTCGCTTGGGCGACTCCCGCCGCTGGTCGTTTCCTGGGAGATCGAGGCGCTCAGGTCGAAACTCGCCGCGGCAGAGCGGGGCGAGCAGTTCCTTCTTCAAGGCGGCGACTGTGCGGAGAGTTTCGAGGACTGCGAGTCGGACAACATCGCCAGGCGATTGAAGGTGTTGCTGCAGATGAGCCTCGTGCTGCTACAGGGCTTGAAAAAACCCGTGATCCGGGTGGGCCGTTTCGCCGGCCAATACGCGAAGCCCCGTTCGGCGGACACCGAGACTCGCGACGGGGTTTCTCTGCCCTGTTATCGGGGCGACAACGTCAACCGCCCCGGCTTCACGCGCGAGGAGCGCGAACCGGACCCGGAGCTGTTGCTGCGCGGTTACGAACGGGCGGCACTGACGCTGAACTTCGTGCGGGCGCTGATCGACGGCGGCTTCGCCGATCTTCACCATCCGGAATACTGGGATTTGGGTTTTTTGCGTCAGACCCCGTTGCGCGACGCCTACCAGGGGATCGTCGATTCGATCGCCGAATCGCTCGAATTCTTCGAGTCCGTGAGCGGGCAGCGCGTGCACGCCGCGACCCGCTGCGACTTCTATACGAGCCACGAAGGTTTGCACCTGCTGTCCGAACAGGCGCAGACACGTTACATCGCGCGCCAGCAGCGTTGGTACAATCTGTCGACGCACATGCCGTGGGTCGGGATGCGGACCGCGGCCATCGACGGCGCGCATGTCGAGTACTTTCGCGGCATCGCCAACCCGATCGGCATCAAGGTCGGTGCGGGGATGAGCGCCGAATGGCTTCAGGAACTCGTGCAGGTGCTCAACCCGCAGGGCGTGCCGGGCCGGTTGACCCTCATCCATCGCTTCGGAAGCAAGGAGATCGAACGGCGGCTGCCGGAGATGATCCGTGCCGTGCGGGCTTGCGGTGCGCGGGTGCTGTGGGTTTGCGATCCGATGCATGGCAACACGGAAACGACCGCCGGGGGCATCAAGACTCGTCGCTTCGAGAACATCCTCGCCGAGGTCGAGGCGGCTTTCCGTATCCACCAGGATTGCGGTTCGATGCTCGGCGGCGTGCACGTCGAGTTGACCGGTGAGGACGTCACGGAGTGTATCGGCGGCGCGCGCGGGCTGGCCGAGGCGGATCTGGCGCGGGCCTACAAATCGGCGGTGGATCCACGACTGAACGCGGAACAGTCGCTGGAACTCGCGATACGCATCGCCGAGCGTGCGCGCGCCGACCGCCGCCTGGTGGCGAGGGGGGTGGGTCAAGCCGGCTAAAGACGGAATAACTATCTCTGAATCAATGAGTTGGTAATTATTTCTCGAATCCGCCTGATCCCCATGCCGGCGGTTTCGCAATTCCTTTCTTGCCTCGAAGCGCGCAGGTGCTATCCTGCACCGGTACCGCTCCCGCCCGCACCATTTTGCAGCGCCGAGGTCTTCCGCGGACAAGCCGCGACAGCCCCGGGACCGGCCGCGACGCGCTGCAAATTTCGGGCTGACGCCAAGGAATTTTCGCGTTGCAGGCCTGTCTGAACAGATCTGCAACAGGCAAGAAACGGTCAGCGAGGCTCAGCTGGAATTCTCTTGAGCCGAGGTTGGATTGCGCTCGGGTTAGTCCAAATTCCAGGCGCGATCGATGGCGGGCTACGCGGGTATCCGCGTAGCCCGTTTTTTGTGCCTCCCAATGCTTGAATCGATGAACAACGCCTACGACCCTGCCTGCCGGAAGTGCCCGCGACTCGCGCGCTTTCTCGAAAATCTCAAAGCCCAACAGCCCGGCTATTTCTGCAAGCCTGTGCCGCCGTTCGGAGACCCGCGCGCATCCTTGTTGATCGTCGGGCTTGCGCCCGGAATGCATGGCGCGAATCGCACGGGCAGGCCCTTTACCGGTGATCATGCCGGCATCCTTCTGTACTCGACCCTGCATCGCTTCGGCTTCGCCACCGCGGCGTGTTCAATCGGCACCGACGACGGTCTCGAACTGCGGGGTGTGCGCATCACCAATGCGGTGAAATGTCTGCCCCCGCAGAACAAGCCGCAGCCGGCAGAGGTGCGCACCTGCAACGCCTTCCTGCGTGCTGAGCTCGCCGAGGAGCACCGGCCCCGGGTGGTCCTCGCGCTCGGCGTGATCGCCCACGCCGCCGTGCTGCGCGCCTGCGATCTGAAGGCCGGTGCCCATCGCTTCGCACACGGCGCGCTGCATCGCCTCGGCGACCGGGTGCTGCTCGATTCCTATCATTGCAGCCGCTACAACACCCAAACGCGGAGGCTTACGCCCGAGATGTTCGAGACGGTGGTCGCGACCGCGGCACGTCTGGCGGCATGAGCGTGGAGACCTTGCCGGCGGCTCAGCCGGGCTTCGATTCGAAGTCGTTCATCGACGCGCTGCCCGGCAAGCCCGGGGTGTACCGAATGTTGGACGAGGCGGGGGTGATCCTCTACGTCGGCAAGGCCCGCAGCCTAAAGAACCGGGTGTCCTCCTACTTCCAGCCGGGCAACATGCAGCCGAAGGTTCAGGCGCTGGTCGCAAAAACCGCGGCGATGGAGGTGACGATCACGAATTCGGACACCGAAGCGCTGTTGCTCGAGCTGAACCTGATCAAAAAGCACCGCCCGCGCTTCAACGTGATCCTGCGGGATGACAAGAGTTTTCCGTACCTGCGATTCTCCACCGATCAGGATTTCCCTCGTCTGGGCTTGTATCGGGGCTCCCGCAAGGAGCCCGGCCGATACTTTGGGCCGTACCCGTCCGCCGGCGCGGTGCGCGAGACCCTGAATCAGCTGCAGAAACTCTTCCGGCTGCGAAATTGCGACGACGTCGTGTTCTCCCACCGCTCCCGGCCGTGCCTGCAGTACCAAATCGGCCGCTGCAGCGCACCGTGCGTCGGCCTGATCCCCAAGGAACGCTATGCCGCGGACGTCAGGGCGGCGGTCAAAGTGCTGGAAGGTCGCAATGAGGAGGTCAATCGCGACCTGGCGCGCCGCATGGAGGAGGCGGCGCAGAGCTTGGAGTTCGAGGAGGCCGCCAAGCTGCGCGATCAACTCGCCGATCTGCGCAGCGTGCAGGCGCGCCAGATCGTCACCGCCGACCCGCACCACGATGCGGACGTGATCGCGGTCGCATCCGGAAACGGCGAATATTGCGTCGCGTTGATGTTCATCCGCGCCGGCCGCAGCCTCGGCAGCACCGCGTTCTTCCCGCGGGCGGTGCTCGCCGATCCGCCGGAAGTATTGGCAGCGTTCATCGCGCAATACTATGCCGAGCGGGACCCGCCGGCCGAGATCATCGTCGAGCACGAACTCGAGGAGCGGGAGGTGTTGGAAGCGAGCCTCGGCGCGCGCGCCGGCCACCGCGTGCGCGTCGCGGCCTCCGTGCGCGGTCTGCGGGCGCGCTGGTTGAAAATGATGCGCGACAATGCCGCACAGGGTGTGAAGATGCGCGGTCTCGCGCGCGCGAGCATCGAGGCGAATCTCGAGCGGCTGCGCGAGGCCTTCGACCTCGAACGGACGCCGCAACGTCTCGAGTGCTTCGACATCAGCCATACGAGCGGCAGCGATACGATCGCGTCCTGCGTGGTGTTCGGTGTACAGGGTCCATTGAAGAGCGATTACCGCAGATTCAATATCACGGACATCGCGCCGGGCGATGACTATGCGGCCATGTATCAGGCGCTGACGCGACGCTACAAACGGATATCGAGCGGGGAGATTTGCCCGCCCGATATCCTGCTGATCGACGGCGGCAGGGGACAACTCGCGCAGGCGGCGCGGGTGCTCGAGGAACTCGCCGTGCATGACATTGTGCTGATCGGCGTCGCCAAGGGGCCCGACCGCCGGGCCGGTCAGGAACAACTGTTCTTGTTGGGCCGCGAGGCGCCGACTATACTGGCGCCGGACTCCGGTGCGCTGCACTTGATCCAGCGAGTGCGCGACGAGGCACATCGGTTCGCGATCGCGGGGCACCGCCGCAAGCGCGCCAAGCGTCACAGCGAGTCGATCCTCGAAACGATACCGGGTTTGGGGCCCGTCAAGCGTCGCGAGCTGCTGAAGCAATTCGGTGGATTGCAAGGGGTACTTCGTGCCGGTGTCGACGACTTTGTCAGGATTCGCGGCCTCGGTCAGCATCTCGCCGCGGTGATTTATGAGCACCTCCACCCCGGCGGCTGAAGAAACCCGTGTCTGGATGAACCTGCCGAATGCGCTGACCTGGCTGCGCATCCTGATGGTTCCCGCGATCGTCGTGCTGTTCTATCTTCCGTACGGCTGGGCGGCCCCGGCCGCCTGCGCGAGTTTCGCCTTCGCCGGCATCACCGACTCCCTGGACGGCTATTACGCACGCAAACTCGGTCAGACCTCGCGGCTCGGCGCATTCCTCGATCCAGTCGCCGACAAGTTGATCGTGGCCTGCGCACTCGTGCTGATCGTCAGCCGGGATCCGCGCTGGTACCTCGTCATCGTCGCGATCGTGATCATCGGCCGCGAGATCGCGGTTTCGGCACTGCGCGAATGGATGGCCGAGATCGGTGCCCGCGGGCGGGTTGCGGTGTCGGTGTGGGGCAAGATCAAGACCATCATGCAGATCGTCGGGCTTGCCTTTCTGCTGTTTCGGCGCAACTTGTTCGGACTGCCGATCTACGCGATCGGCCTCGTGCTGACCGCGGTCGCCGCCGTCCTCACGCTTTGGTCGATGATCCTGTATCTGCGCCTGGCCTGGCCGGAACTGCGCAGCAGTTCGAGGCTTTGAAGCCGTGCTCCTTCATCAGCGTCCTTGACTACCGCGGGCGCGGCCCTACAATTGCCAGTCTGTCGCGGGCGGGAATAGCTCAGTTGGTAGAGCGCAACCTTGCCAAGGTTGAGGTCGCGAGTTCGAGCCTCGTTTCCCGCTCCAGTTTCTCGCAAAGTCGAACCCCGGCCCGCCCGGGGTTCGACGTTTCATGCGCCTTTAAGGCTAGGTGGCAGAATGGTCATGCAGCGGCCTGCAAAGCCGCGTACGCCGGTTCGATTCCGACCCTAGCCTCCATT
>JABEVI010000051.1 GCA_013044085.1 Steroidobacteraceae bacterium | reverse complement strand
CTGCGAATCTGCGCCTCGACACGATGCGCGACTTCCCGCAGCGCACTATCCCCGGCCAGGTGACCGTAGGCGTCGTTGACCGCCTTGAACCGATCGACGTCGATCATCAAGCAGGCGATCGACATGGCATTGCGTTGCGCACGCCCCATTTCCTCCTTCAGGCGCTGCTGCAAATAACGTCGGTTGTGCCATCCGGTGAGAAAATCGGTGATGCCGGCGCGTAGCAGGCGGGCGTTGTTGATCGCATTCTCGATGCACACACCCGCGACCGCGCCCAGATGGGCGAGAAAATCCGTGCCGTGATGACGCGTGAAGCGGGTCGGATCCCGGCTCGCGAAGCAAAGGGCGCCGATCGCACGATCCTTGCGCGGCAGGGACACCAGGGCGATGCTCTTCAAGTCGCTGCCGCCACCGAACAACAGATGGTGATCGGCGCCGAGGTACGGACCGAGCCAGGGCCTCTGCAGGTTCGTCAGCTGTGGGGCAAGACCGATCAGCGAATCGGTGAAGACAACCTGCCGAAACTCCTCGGGGCGATCGCCGCCGGCGATCAACAAGTGGCGGATCTCATGCTGCGGATCGAGCAGCACCACGCGGACCGCATCGAGCCCGTAGGAATCGCGCAGGCCCTCGACCATTTCGCGCAACAATTGAGACAGGCCCTCGGCACGCAAGAGCATCAATTCCCGGGACTGCGTGCGCTTGAGAATCGCAGCGTTATGCGCCGCCTCGGCCGTGAGTTCGGCAAGGCGTTTCTTCAGATCCTCCGCCTCGGCGATGGGGTGTTCGCCGGACATGGCATTCAGCCGATTCGCGATGCGGCGCGGCCGTCGAGATAGGCCCGGCCACGGTTCATCATCGCCGCGAACCCGGCCGCATCCCCGGCCGCTACTGCGCCGATCAGCCGGTCAACCGCGTCACGCAGCGCGCGCAAGGACTCGCCTCCGTATTCGTTCAGACTCTGAATTTCGAAGTACAGCTCCGGGCTCTCGGCGGCCACACGACTCGCCACGTCGAGTTGCGCATCGAAGGTGGTGCTCGACAGTCGTGCCATGCGCGGCGCGGCTTCACCGCTCTCGGCAAGGGCCGTGAAGAACGCGATATTAAGTGCGTGCGACAGCCCGAGCACATACGCGATCAGGCGGTCATGCTCGTCGAGACCCATGACGACGCGCTCGGCCATGGTCGGCGCGAACAGCTCCTGCGCTTCTCGCAAGGCTTCCCGGTGTCCGAGGTCGATGAAGATCACGTGGCGGCCGGACAGCAACTCGGTGTCGGGCCCGAACATCGGGTGCAGCGAGGTGACCCGGCAGCCGGCGCTCACCAATGCACCGAGCCCGGCGCGCAACGGAGTCTTCAGGCTTCCCAGGTCGAAAATCAGACCGCGCGGCGCCCGCTCGGCGAGCGCGCAGAGCAGCGCGGCCGTCGCCCCAAGCGGCGTGGCCAGCACGATCAGGTCCTGATCGAGCGGGTCGTACCGCCAGTCGGCGACGAAATCGAATGGCGCGTGCGGACCCGCAGGATCGGCAATCGCGACGCGAAAGCCCTGCGACGCGAGAAAATCGGCGAACCATCCGCCCATCTTGCCGCGCCCGCCGATCACCAGCGCGCGCTTGCCGCTGCCTTGGGCCTGCGCCGCGACGCGCGCATGCTCCTGGGTCGCGAGCGAGGATTGGATCAGGAGGCGCAGCAGCGACTCGACCAGATCGGGCGATACGTGCAAACGCTGTGCCGCATCCCGGCCGCGCAGGATCACCTCGCGTTCCCGTCCAAAGTCGCGGGTCGGCCGGCCGGTCGCGCGCTTTACCGCGGCGACCTGTTCGCTGAGCGCCTGGCGTCGGGCAACCAAGTCGACGAGTTGACCGTCGAGTTCGCTCAAGGCGCCGCGAAGTTCGTCCAAGTTCATCCAATCCCACCTTCTCTCGGCGGCCGCAACCCGTTCACGGCCTCGTATCCCTTTTTACTGGGCGGCCACGACGACCGCAAGCCGGGCAAAGCCCGGGTGACGGACGCGCCCGGCGCAGCTACCATGTGCGCATGGAGACTTTAGCCGATCCGCTGCCGGAAAATCCGGTGAAGCTTGCCGCCAACTGGCTCGAGGATGCGGTCAGGGCATCGTCGCAACCGAATCCGAACGCCATGGTCCTCGCCACCGTCGACACACACGGCCAGCCGTCGGCGCGCGTCGTACTTTGCAAGCAGATCGATGCCGCGTCCGGCTCGATCTTCTTCTACACCAATTACGAATCCCGCAAAGGTCGCGAACTCGCGGACAACCCACGGGCCGCCATCGTCTTTCATTGGGATCACCGGCATCGTCAGGTGCGCGCCGAAGGGCGTGTCGAGCGGCTCTCGGACGCGCAAAACGACCGCTATTTTGGCTCGCGCCCGTGGCAAAGCCGGCTCGGTGCGTGGGCAAGCCGGCAGAGCGAACCGGTCGAGTCGCGCCAGGCGCTGGTCGATGCCGTCGGCGCCGCCGCCCGCCGCTTCCGTATTGCGTACGGAGGCCCGGGCACGCCGGAGCCGGCGAGCATCGGCGTCGATCTGCCGCGCCCTGCGCACTGGGGCGGCTATCTCCTGCGGATCGAGGCGATCGAATTGTGGGTCGAAGGCGATTTCCGGATCCACGATCGCGCCCGCTGGACACGTGGCGATGACACCGGCCCGGGCGCCGGCTGGAGTGCGACCCGCCTTCAGCCTTGAGACGCGCGCGGTTCACCTCCGGGCTGCGGCCGCGCCGAGCGCGGCCAGCACCTTGGCGTGCAGACGACCGTTGCTGGCGAGCACGGTGGTCGAGGAAAGCGTGATCGGCCGACCCTCGAGGTCGGTAAATACGCCTCCCGCCTCGCTGACGATCGCGACCGCCGCGGCGATGTCGAGCACGTTCACGTCGCTCTCCACAACGACATCGATCTTGCCGGCCGCGAGCAGATGATAGTGCAGGAAATCCCCGTAGCCGCGAATCCGTCCGACGCGTGCAACGAGGTCTCCATAGCGGTTCCAGAGGGTGCCGCTCGCGAGCGTCTTCAAGTTGCCCGAGGACAGCGCCGCCACCTCGAGTTCATCGAGGTCGCTGACGGCGATACGCTGGCCGTTCAAGAATGCGCCGCAGCCACGCTCCGCATGGGCGATCTCCCCGTAGACCGGTGCGCTGGAAACACCGAGGACGATTTCTCCGCACCGCATCAGCGCGATCTGGGTCGAAAACATCGGATACTCGCGAATAAACGCCTTGGTGCCGTCGATCGGGTCGACCAGCCACGCAGACTCCGTCTCGGCGGCCGTACCGCCCGTCTCCTCGCCGAAGAACCCGTAGGCGGGGAATCGGGAGGAGAGGATCTCGCGAATCGCCAGTTCGCAACGCACATCGGCCTCGGTGACCGGTGATTTGTCCGATTTCAGCCGAACCGCGAGATTACGGCGGTACAGCGAGCGGGCGATCTCGGCAGCCGCGGCCGCGGCCTCGAGCGCCGCCTGCAATTCCGGCGATGAACTCATCGAGCGACTCCTTGAATCCTTGCTGCACAACACGCCGACGAAGAATCGGTCGCCGGACAGCGATAACCTTGACATAAACCGCGTCATCCGCCTACCGTCCGAACCCCAACCTCGATCGAGAAAATCCATGGGGCACAGGCTCAGCAAGATCTATACGCGTACCGGTGATGAGGGAACCACGGCCCTCGGCGATGGCACGCGAGTACCCAAGGAACATGCCCGGGTAGAGGCCTATGGAACCGTTGATGAGGCCAACAGCGCGCTCGGCATGGTACTCGCGGTTGCGGACCTTCCCGAGCCGGTGCGCCGCTGCCTCACCGGAGTGCAGCACGATCTGTTCGATTTGGGGGCCGAGTTGTGCATCCCGGGGCATCGCGTGATCAGCGCCGCGCACGTCAGTCGCCTGGAATCGCAACTCGATGCGTTCAACGCGACACTGCCGCCTCTCAAAGAGTTCATTCTGCCCGGAGGGGGAGCGGCCACGGCCGCCTGCCACCTGGCCCGCACGGTCTGCCGACGCGCGGAACGGCGTGGCTGGTTGCTTGCACGCACGGAAGACGTCGCTCCCGAGGCCCTGATTTACTTGAACCGGCTATCCGACCTGCTTTTCGTCGTGGCGCGCATGCTCGCACGCCATGAGAACGGCGGCGAAGTCCTCTGGCGCCGCGATGCGCCGACTGTCGCGCCTCAACCGCGGGACTGATTGCGCGCCGCTGCGACGGCCAATGCGGCGAGCTTGCGCGCGCGCGGCCAGTCGAATGCGGGCCCCGGATCGGTTTTTCGCCCCGGCGCGATGTCACTGTGGCCCACCAGGCGCTCCGGTGAGAGTTCCGGATACGCGGCGCACAGCGCCGCGACCACCTGGGCGAGAACGCGGTATTGAACATCCTCGTACGGTTCACGGTCGGCACCCTCTAGTTCGATGCCGATCGAGAAATCGTTGCACGCTGTCCGGCCGAGATGACGGGATTCGCCGGCATGCCATGCGCGGTCGGTGAATTTCACGTACTGCGTGACTTCCCCGTCGCGCCGGATCAACAGATGCGCCGACACCCGCAGCGCCCGCACCTCGGCGAAATACGGGTGTTCGCCCGCCGGCAGCGAGTTCGTGAACAGCCGATCGATCCACGGCCCGCCAAAGGCGCCGGGCGGCAGACTGATGCCGTGCACGACCAGCAGATCGACCGCCATGCCCGCGGGACGCGCGTCGAAATTCGGCGAATCCACCCGGCGCACGCCGCGCATCAGGCCGGTACCCGCATCGACTTCGAAGCTCGGCAGACGCATCATCGACCACGATCCTCGTTGCTCTTCGACAAGCATATGCGAAAATGCGCCGGCCCATGAATGCCGACCCGAACAACCCGGCGGACCTGGCCACGCGCGATTTGCGGCGGGTCTGGCATCCCTGCACGCAGATGAAGGATCACGAATCGCTGCCGCCGATCCCGATCCGCCGTGGCTCCGGAGTGTGGCTCGAAGATTTCGACGGCAAGCGCTACCTCGACGCGATCAGCTCCTGGTGGGTGAATTTGTTCGGCCACGCCAACCCGCGAATCGCCGCGGCGCTCGCCGACCAGGCCGCGACGCTCGAACACGTGATCTTCGCCGGCTTCACGCATGAACCGGCCGTGCGCCTCGCGGAGCGGTTGACGACGATCGTGCCGCGCGGACTCACGCGCTGCTTCTTCGCCGACAACGGCTCGGCCGCGGTCGAGGTCGCGCTGAAGATGAGCTTCCACTACTGGCGCAACCGCGGCGATTCACGCAAGACGCGTTTCATCGCGCTCGCCAACGGCTACCACGGGGAAACACTCGGTGCCCTCGCGGTCGGCGATGTCGATCTGTACAAGGCATTGTATCGCCCGCTGTTGATGGACGTGATCACGGCGCCCTCGCCCGACTGTTACCGGCGCGAGCCAGGCGAGTCCTGGGAGGCGCACTCGCTGCGCAAGTTCGAGCTCATGGAGCGGCTCCTCGAGCAGCATGCCGGCGAGGTCGCCGCGGTGATCGTCGAGCCGCTGGTGCAATGCGCCGGCGGCATGCGCATGTACCACCCGGTGTACCTGGCGCGGCTGCGCGAGGCCTGCGATCGGCATCGGGTCCATCTGATCGCCGACGAGATCGCCGTCGGCTTCGGCCGCACGGGCACGATGTTCGCGTGCGAACAGGCGGCGGTGACACCCGATTTCCTGTGCCTGTCGAAGGGCTTGACGGGCGGCTTTCTACCGCTGTCGGTGGTGATGACGAACGACGAAGTCTACGATGCCTTCTACGACGAGTACACCGCGTTGCGCGCCTTCCTGCATTCGCACAGCTACACCGCGAACCCGCTCGCCTGCCGTGTCGCGCTCGCGACGCTCGACATATTCGCCGAGGAGAACACGATCGCCGTAAACCGCGTGAAGGCCGCGCACCTCGGGCGCCGGGCACGTGAACTCGAGGCGCATCCGCACGTCGCCGAGGTCCGGCAGTGCGGCATGATCGTCGCCGTCGAACTCGCCCGGATCAAGGCAACGCGCGAAGCCTACCCCTGGCAGGAGCGTCGCGGCCGGCGCGTCCACCGCCACGCGCTCGGCCGCGGCGTGCTGCTACGGCCGATCGGCGACGTCGTCTACTTCATGCCGCCCTATGTCGTCGACGAGGCGCAGATGGATCTGATCGTCGACACCGCCGCCGAAGGCATCGAACTCGCGACATGCGACTGACGCGCGCGTACGTCGCGACCGCGCTCAGGACGGGGGACCGGATGGAACTGCCGGCCGCGCCCGCGGCGCACGTCGCGCGGGTGCTGCGCGCCCGCAGCGGTGACTCCCTCGTGCTGTTCAACGGTGACGGGCGCGAATACGCCGCACGCATCGAGTCGGTCAGCGGCACACGCGTTGCGATTTCTGTCGGTGATTCGCGGCCCGTCGACCGGGAGTCGCCGATCGCACTGACGCTGTTGCAATGCATTCCCCGCGGCGACCGGATGGACTGGATCGTTCAGAAGGCGACCGAACTCGGTGTCCACAGGATCGTGCCGCTGCTGAGCGAGCGCAGCGTCGTCAAGTTCTCCGGCAGGCAGGCGGAGTCGAAGGCGGCACATTGGCGCGCCGTCGCCGCAAGCGCCTGCGAGCAGTGCGGACGAAACCGGCTGCCGACCATCGAGACACCGCTGACGCTCGCGGATTTCCTCGGCGCGGATCCACACACGGGCGAGCGCCTCGTCTTCGACCCGGATGCCGATGATCCGGCACCAGCCGGCACGGCGCCGGTTTCACAGCAATTCGCGATCGGCCCGGAGGGCGGATTCGCCCCCGACGAGATCGATGCGTTGCGGGCCGCGGGCTATCGCGGCCTGCGCCTGGGACCGCGCATACTGCGCGCGGATACCGCCGCGGTCGCGGCGCTCGTCTGGCTGCAATCCCGGTTCGGCGACCTGCACGGGGCCCGACAGGACCGATAGCGACCGCGCCCGGACTCGATCCGGGGTCCGAACTCAGCCGAGCACCGAGGTTTCCTCGGCGATCATCTGTTCGAGCCGCTGCAGATCGGGCACCAACGGCGTCTCATTGACCATGCGCACCTGGCAGATGACGGGCGATCTCTCGGCAAAACTGCGCGAAGGATCGGGGCGGATCACGTCGGCGTTCACACGCACCAATTGGGGAAAGCCCTGCGTCAAGATGCCGAAATAATCGACCGGCAGCTTGTCGTCATGGGCGTGGAAAACGACGATACGCGTGCGCCCGGAGATGTTGGGCAGCGACTGGCCGAGCGCACCCTCGAACGAAACCACCGGCAGGTTCGAGCCGTTCCACGACACGAGACCCAGGTACCAGGGCGGGGCGTTGGTCATCTGCGCGAGCGTCTGGTAGCCGATGACCTCGGCGACACACGCGCGCGGCACGATCAGGCGTTCGCCCACCAGCGGCACCAACAAGCTGTACAGTTCGTCACGCAGGTCCGACACGCGGCAGCCTCCCCGTCATTGCCCGACCGCGCTACGACGGTTCACGAGCGGCTCGATCGCATCGAGCAACTGGGTCTCCTGGTAGGGCTTGCCGAGGTAATCGTCGACACCGAGTTCGATGGCGCGCGCACGGTGTTTCTCGCTGACGCGAGAGGTGATCATCACGATCGGCACGTCGCGCAGGCGCGGATCGCCGCGTACGTGCGCGGCGACTTCGTAGCCGTCCATGCGCGGCATCTCGATGTCCAGCAATATCACGTCGGGTTTCAGGTCCTGCAGGATCGAGACCGCCTCGACGCCATCCTTCGCAGTCACCACGCGCATGCCGTTACGCTCGAGCAGCCGCTGCGTCACCCGTCGCACGGTGATCGAGTCGTCGACCACCAGGGCGACGGTGCGCCGGTCGCGCTGATCGAGCAGCGGGGTTTCACTCGGACGCGAACGCCACTCGGAACGCACCAGGGATCCCATGTCGAGGATGATCACGACCCGACCGTCGCCGAGGATCGTCGCGCCGGCGATGCCGCGGATCGCGGAAATCTGCGGCCCCAGAGACTTGACGACGATCTCCCGGCTACCGACGAGTTCGTCGGTCACGAGCGCGGTCGAATGCTCGCCGGCGCGAATGAGAACCACCGACAGCGACACGTCCGCCTCCGGCAGCTGCCCCTCGCCAAGGCCGACGAAGGCACCCAGATGCTGGAACCGGTATTTCTGACCGCCATACTCGAACGGCGGCCCATCGCGCCCGAGATGTCGGGCGACGATGCTGCGCGGCAGCCGCACGACACCCTCGACCGTCGCCAGCGGCAATGCGTAGACTTCGTCCGCGACGCGCACGATCAATGCCTGGCTGATCGCGAGCGTGAACGGCAGGCGTATCGTGAAACGCGAACCTGCGCCCAAACTCGACTCGATGAACAGGCCACCGCCGAGCTTCTTCACTTCGGTCGCGACGACATCCATGCCGACCCCTCGACCGGCCGCCTGGGTCACCCGGCCGGCGGTGCTGAAACCCGGTTCCAGTATCAGCTGAGTCGCCTCCTCGTCGGTCAGTTTCGCCTGCGGATCGGCGAGGCCGAGCGCTATCGCCTTCTCACGGATCAGCTGCACGTCGATACCGGCGCCATCGTCGGCGACGACGATGACGATCTCGGCGCCATCGCGCTCGAGGCTCACCGAGATACGACCCACTTCGGGCTTGCCGAGCGCGACCCTGCGCTCCGGCGCCTCGATGCCGTGCACGATCGCGTTGCGCAGCATGTGCTCGAGCGGCGGCACCATGCGCTCGAGCATCTGCCGGTCGAGCTCCGCGGCGGCGCCATTGACGGCCAATTCAGCCCGCTTGCCGGTGTCGTGTGCCGCCTGGCGCACCAGCCGCGTCAGCCGCTGCACATGCCGTTGGAAGGGCACCATGCGGGTGCGCATCAGGCTGTTCTGCAGCTCGGTGATCACGCGGGCCTGTTGCGTCGACAAGTTCTGCGCCTCACGCGTCAGTGTCTCGAGAAGCCCCTGGATGCTGGCGACGTCGTTCGAGGTCTCCGCGAGCGCGCGCGAGTATTGTTGCAGCGAGGAATAACGATCCAGCTCCAGAGGGTCGAAATCGGCCCGGCGTGGTTGCGCGTCCTCGTGGCGATTCAGGATTTGCGCCTCGGTTTCGATTTCCAGAGCGCGCAGTTGCTCCTTCAATCGGGTCACCGTGCGGGCAAGTTCCGCGAGGTTGAAGTCGATGGAGTTGATCTGCTGGTCGAGGCGGGCGCGAAATATGCTTACTTCGCCCGCATTGTTCAGCATCGTGTCGAGCAGATCCGCGTCGACCCGCGCCATCTCCGCCCGCTCGACGGGCCCGGACTCCCGTCCCGGCAGCACCGGTGTGCCCGGCAGTTCCGGGCTGGTGGTGCCGAATTCGGCGGACACCGCCGGCGCCTCGTGCTCGGCGGCTAGGGACGACGCCACCTCCTCGGCTGCCGCGCTCGCCGCCGGCTGCGCCGGGAAGGGCGCTGCGCCCGGCGCGGGGACGGCGGTGCGCTCATCGACCGGACCCGCGCCGCCGGGAGCGGCCGCGGACGGAACCTCGGCACGCGGGTCGGCAAGCGATCTAATCCGTGCAATCAGCGCGCTCGCCGGCGATGGCCAGGCGCCGGCGCCGACCAGGTCGCGCATGCGCGCCAGTTCGTCCAGACTCGCCTGCAAAACCGTATGGGCAAGATCGGTGGCGGCGACGAAGCCGCCGTCGATCTGGATCACCAGCGTCTCGAGCTCGTGGCTCAGATCACCCATGGCCGTGATCCCGGCCATGCGCGCCCCGCCCTTCAGGGTATGCAGCTGGCGCTGCAATTCCGCGACCGGTGCCTTGTTACGCCGGTCGCCGTTCCACGCTCCGAGCGAGGCTTGCGCGCTCTCGAGCAGCTCGGTCGCCTCCTCGCTGTAGATGTTGGCGATTTCGCGATCGACTGCATCGGCATCGTCCACCGGTGCGGG
>JABEVI010000243.1 GCA_013044085.1 Steroidobacteraceae bacterium | reverse complement strand
CGCAATGGCGCTACGCGCCGGTGCGGGTCGGCGGCAAAGCGGTGACGGTCCCGGCTCATATCCTGATCCGCTTCGTTCCGCCGCATTAGCATGGGAGAACCGAACATGACCGCCGCTGGGAATTGGGGTAGCCGGTATATCCTCGCGATCGGCATCGGCGCCGCCCTCGCGGTCGCGATGGGAGCGGCGCTGCTGATGGGATTCCGTCTCGCGACGCAATTGCATGCCGACATCGGCTCGCTGCAGACCGCGAGCGCGCTGCAAGCCTACCCCATCGAGGTCGGCCGCGAACTCGACTCCTTGCGCGAGCATCTCGAAGTGCGCGCCTACGAGGGCAACGCCCGCGCCGCCCTCGGCGAGTCGGTGCGGCACTTCGACGAAAATTTTCGCGCCCTTCAGGCGGCCGACCATGGTGACGCGGCGCGGCTCGACCGCATCAACACCCAATGGCGGCGATTCCATGCGCTGATAGACCCGGTGATCGGCTTCCACGCCGAGCCGTACATCGACTCGGATACCGCCGGTACGATCCTGTCGCAGGCCGGGCGCGCGCAATTCGCGCGAGTCAGGCGGGCCAGCCTGTACGCCGCCGAGCACGCCCAGGCGCTGCGGCACGAACTGGCCGCTATCACCGGCCGCCTGCAGACGGCCGCCTCGGCCGCCGCGGTGCGGCTGCGCGGTCTGCTGCTCGGCGGAGTGCTCGCGGCCCTCGTGCTGGCCGCCGCGGCCGCCTGGCTGTTGATCAGCCGCTCCAGGCACGAACGGGCGGCCCGTGAGGCGCAGGAACGGACCCGGGACATCATGCGCACGGTGCGCGAAGGCTTCTTCCTCCTCGATGCCGGGCATCGCATCGGTTCGGTCTGGTCCGACGCGCTGATCCGGATGTTCAACCGCGAGGACTTCGCCGGACTGTCGTTCCACGATCTGCTGAAGGATCTGGTGCCCTCCGAGACGCTCGCAACCGCCGCCAAGTACATCAATCTGCTTTGGGGCGAACGTGCGCACGAGAATTTGATGAAGAGCATCAACCCCCTCTCGCAGGTTCAGATCATCCGCGAAAACGAACGCGGCGTGAAGGAAACCCGCTACCTGCAGTTCGACTTCCACCGGGTCAGCGGCCCGAGGGGCATCAAGCATGTGCTCTGTTCGGTCGGGGACATCACCTCGAGCGTGCTGCTGTCGCGCGAATTGCAGGAATCCCAGGGCAACGCGAACGCCCAGCTCGACATGCTGATCGGCATGATGCGGACCGATCCGGTGCAGCTCGTCTCCTTCCTCGACACGGCCGATGCAGGACTGCGGCTGATCAACGCGATCATGAAGGAGCCGGCGCGCAGCGACGCCGAGTTCCGTCGCAAGCTCGAGGGCTTGTTGCGGGAACTGCATTCCCTGAAGGGCGAAGCCGCGGCCCTCGAGTTGCACAGCATCGCCGAGCGCCTGCATGCGCTCGAGGATCTGGTCGGCGCCTGTGAGGCGCGCCAGGAACTCTCCGGCGCCGACTTCCTGCCGCTGGTGCTCAAGCTCGACGAGATGCTCGCACACCTGCGCGGCGTGCGCGAAATCGCCTCACGACTCGCCTTGACGCGGGAGACGCCGGCACCGGCCGCGCACGACCCGCTCGCGACGACACTCGAGACCATGGCCGCGCAGCTGGCGCGCGATCACGGCAAGCGCTGGCGGTTCGACGCCAGCGGCCTCGCCGGGGTACCGCCGCGATATGCGCAAACGGTCAAGGACTGCCTGATTCAGATGCTGCGCAACTCGGCAGTCCACGGCATCGAGACGCCGCAACTGCGGCGCTCGCGGGCGAAGAGCGAGATCGGCCGCGTGAGCGTCGCCTTCCGCCGCGGCGAAGGCGGCTACGAACTGCTGTTCGAGGACGACGGCGCCGGCATTGCACCGGAGACGGTCAAGGAGGCGGCGTTGCGCAAGCACCTGATCACCGAGAGCGAGGCGGCGGCGATGGATTCGCGCGCTGCGATGGCGTTGATCTTCCGGCCCGGACTGTCGACCGCGGCCGGCGTTTCCATGGACGCGGGTCGCGGGGTCGGCATGGACGTGGTGGCGCGCTGTATCCGCGCCGCCGGCGGGCGCATCGGGGTAAGCACGAATCCGGGCAAATTCACGCGCTTCAAGATCACCCTGCCGGCGACAGACGACAGCGACAGCGCTGTCGCCTGAACATGCGGGTCTCTCCCATGAACGGCACCGCAAAACGCGACTTCAAACTGTTGATCGTCGACGACTCGAATATCGTGCGCCGACGCATCGAACGCTCGCAGGAGTTCGAGGAGCTGCGGCTCGTCGGCACCGCCGGCAACGGCGCCGAGGCGCTCGAGTTGTTTTCGCGGACCGATCCGGACGTGGTCACCATGGACCTGACGATGCCTGAAATGGACGGCATCGAGTGCATCGGCCACATGGTGGCGATGAAGCCGTCGGTGCGCATCCTGGTGATTTCGGCACTCGCCGACAAGGCGACCGCGGTCGAGGCGATGGAGAGAGGCGCGAACGGATTCCTTAACAAGCCGTTCACGGACCGGCAACTGAACGAAGCGATCGCCGAATTGCTGCGCTGAGGGATTCGAAAGGGACGCAACGCGCGATGCTGCATGAGAAGGAATTGACCACTTTCGTCGATGGGACGACGAACTTCTTCGCGGTCGCGGCCCAACAAGCCGCGTCGATCGGTTCGCCGTACCTGCTGGAGGAGGCGCTGGCCTTGCACGAGTACTCGGGACTGATCGACGTCTCGGGCAAGCGGCAGGGCGTCGTCTGCTTTACGGCCCCGAAGGCGATGCTCGCGGTGCTGCTCATGAAGATGCAGGAGACGGATTTCAGCCACGAGACCATGCGCGATCTGGTCGGTGAAGTCGCCAACACCATCTCCGGCAACGCGCGCCGCGCGTTCGGCGGCGATTTTCTGATCTCGGTGCCGAACGTGCTATCGGGGGAAACGCAGTCGATCGCACCGCGGCCGGGAACCCGCTCGTTCATCATTCCGATCAACTGGCGCAGCCACAGCGCCAAACTCATCGTCTCGCTGAGCTGAGCCGAACAGCGGCCCCGGCCCGGCCGGCGCGCCGCGCCCGCCGGCCTCGCTCATCTGCCATCACAGATTCTTGACGATTGCCGTACGGCGCGGTAGCTTGCACCCGGCCCGCAGGGGTATCGCCCGTCGACAGGAAACCCGCCATGAATGCACCGATGTCATCGACCCGCAACACCGAACTTCGCCGGCTGGATCTGGCCCACCACCTGCCGGCACAGAGCGACTACAAGGTCCAGGAGCAACTCGGCGGCAGCCGCATCATCGTCCGCGCCGAGGGCTGCACCATCGAGGATGCCGACGGCAATCGCCTGCTCGATGGCATGGCCGGGCTGTGGTGCGTCAATGTCGGCTACGGGCGCAAGGAACTCGCCCAGGTCGCCTATGAGCAGATGCTGCAGCTGCCGTTCTACAACACCTTCTTCAAAACCGCCCACGAGCCCGTAATCCGCCTGGCCACCGAAATATCCTCGCGCCTCGGCGGCGATCTCGGCCACGTGTTCTTCAACAGTTCCGGTTCGGAATCGAACGACACCGCCTTCCGCCTCGCACGCCATTATTGGACGCTGCGCGGCGAGCCGAAGCGGCGCATTTTCATCAGTCGCTGGAACGCTTATCACGGCTCAACGGTCGCCGGCGTGAGTCTTGGCGGCATGAAGGCGATGCATGCGCAGGGGCACCTGCCCATCCCGGGCATCGAGCACGTGATGCAGCCGTACGCCTTCGGCGAGGGTTTCGGCGAAGACCCGCAAAGCTTCGGTGAACGCGCCGCTGCGGCGATCGAGGAGCGCATCCTCGCGGTCGGGCCCGAAAACGTCGCCGCCTTCATCGGCGAGCCGGTGCAGGGCGCCGGCGGCGTGATCATTCCGCCACCGGGCTACTGGAAGAAGGTCGAGGCGATCTGCCGCAAATACGGCATTCTGCTGATCGCGGACGAGGTCATTTGCGGCTTCGGCCGGCTCGGCGCGTGGTTCGGCTTCCAGCACTTCGGCATCAAGCCCGACATCGTCTCGATGGCCAAGGGACTGTCCTCCGGCTATATGCCGATCTCCGCGACCGCCGTCGCGGCGCCGATCGTCGCGCTTCTGAAGGAAAAAGGCGGCGAATTCATCCACGGTTACACCTATTCCGGACATCCGACCGCCGCCGCGGTGGCGCTGCGCAACATCGAGATCATCGCGCGTGAAGGACTCGTCGAACGCGTCGCCGAAGACACCGGCCCCTACCTTGCCGATGCGCTGTCCCGGCTCGCCGGCCAGCCGCTCGTCGGCGAGGCGCGCTCGCTCGGCCTGATCGGCGCGGTGGAGATCGTCGCCCGCAAGGGCACCAATCATCGATTCGGCGGCGAGGAAGGCCACGCCGGTCCGATCGTGCGCGACGCCTGCATCCGCAACGGCATCATGGTGCGCGCGATCCGCGACACGATCGTGATGTCGCCGCCGCTCATCATCACGCACGCGCAAATCGACCGGCTCGTCGACACCATCGATCGCTCGCTGCGCGAATCCGAAGCGGCGCTGCGTGGTCTCGAAGCCGCGGCCTAAGGCGGGCCGCAAGCCCGCGCTCAAGGCGTCCGTTCCCCCGGGCGCAGCGGCGCCGTCGTTGCACAGCAACGTGCACGCGGACCTCTCGCGCCGCTTCATCACCGGCCGGGTCGTGCCCGGCGGCCGGCTCTCGACGCGCGGCCTGGCCGAAGAGCTCGGCGTCAGCCAGACCCCGGTGCGCGAGGCCCTGAGCCGGCTCGCGGCGGAAGGCGCGGTGCAGATTCGCTCCAAAATGCGCATCGTCGTGCCGACGATGACCGAGGAACGATTCCACGAATTGCTTCTGTGCCGCGAATTGCTCGAGCCGGAGGCCGCCGTGCGCGCGCTGCCGCACATCGATGCGCAGCGCCTGCGCAAGCTCGCGCGCATCGACGATGCGATCGGCGTGGCAATCGGCGAAGGCGACCTGCACGCCTACATGCAGGGCAATTTCGACTTCCACTTCCTGATCTACGATGCACAGCCGCGCGGCATCCTCAACCGCCTGATCGAGATCCTGTGGCTGCAGTTCGGCCCCTACATGCGCGTGGTCTACGGGCGCGTGGGCACGGCCAACCTGGTCGACCAGCACGAGGTGGCGCTGCGTGCGATCGGCGCGGGCGACGCCGACGGACTGCGCCGGGCGATCCTCGCCGACATCCGCGACGGCATGGGTTTGATCGGCAAAAGCGGTTTCGTGTATGCTCGGGCGGACCATCTGTGATCACAAATGAAAAACAGCACCCGCCCGCATGCGCTCGACCCGAGCCCGCTCCACGCGCCCTCCTATTACGCGGCGACGGTGAACGCGCGGGTGCTGGCGCCCGCGCTCACGGATGAGCGCTCGACGCAGGTCTGCGTCGTCGGCGGCGGCTTCACGGGAATCTCCGCGGCACTGCATCTGGCTCAGCGCGGCATCGAGGTCGTTCTGCTCGAACAATCCCGGCTCGGCTGGGGGGCGACCGGCAGGAACGGCGGCCAGGCGCACGTCGGACTGCGCCGCGACCAGGAGTGGCTGGAGCGACACGTCGGCGAGAGCGGCGCCCGTCATCTTTGGGAACTCGCGCTCGAGGCACGCGCGCATCTCGATGCGTTGATCGAAACCTACCGGATCGAATGCGACTTCCGGCCCGGTCTGCTGCACGCCGATCACAAGCGTTCCTACACCGCGGCCACGCGCCGGCACGTCGATCACCTGCGCGAACGCTACGGCTACACCGCGATGCGCTTCGTCGGCCGCGACGAGGTGCGGGCCATGGTGGCGACCGAGGACTATCACAGCGGTGCCATCGACGAGCGCGGCGGACACCTCCACCCGCTGAACTACGCCCTCGGGCTCGCCCGCGCAGCGCAGAGTCACGGTGCGAGACTGCATGAGGACAGCCGGGTCCTCGAGATCACGCGCAGCGGCACCGACTGGCAGGTGCGCACCGCGACGGCGCGCGTGCGCGCCGCGCAGGTGATTCTCGCCTGCAACGGCTACCTGCGCGGCATCGCGCCGATCGTGGAACGGCACGTGATGCCGATCAACAATTTCGTCGCGACCACCGAACCGCTCGGAGAGGACGGCGGCCGCGCACTGATCCGCGACGGCGTCGCCGTGTCGGACTCGCGATTCGTGGTCAACTACTACCGCATCACGGCCGACAACCGCCTGTTGTTCGGCGGTGGCGAAACCTATGGATACCGGTTTCCCGCCGACATCTGCGGCTTCGTGCGCCGGCATGCGCTGCGGATCTTTCCGCAACTCGCCGCGACGCGTTTCGAGTACGGCTGGGGAGGCACGCTCGGCATCACGCCGACGCGGATGCCCTTCGTTCGCGAAATCAAGCCGGGTTTCTACAACGTCAGCGGGTTTTCCGGTCTCGGGGTGCTGCTCGCACCGTACTGCGGCAAGATTCTCGCCGACGCGCTCGCCGGCGAGCGGGCGGGTTTCGCGCGCTTCGCGCAGGTGCCGGTGCCGGCGTTTCCGGGCGGGCCGGCCCTGCGCTGGCCGACGCTGGTCGCGGCGATGTCCTGGTACGCGCTGCGCGACCGGCTCTGATCAGATCGAAGGGAGTCCGACACATGACTGAGATCATTTCCGCCAACGCAACGACGGCCGACTGGGGCGATTTTCTGCGTGCGCATCCCGAGGTGAGCGGCCTGGATGCGTTCGTGATCGACGTCAACGGCAACACGCTCGGCAAGCGGATCGCGATCGCCGACGCCGCCAAGGTGTTCACCGACGGTGTGCAATTTTCCGCCTCGGCACTGCTCGCCGACAGTCGCGGCCTCGGCCAGAACGTGCAAGGCATGGGCACCTCCGATGGTGACCCGGACGGTAACGCCATGCCGATCCGCGGCAGTTTGTGCCGGACGCCGTGGACGCGCACGCCGACCGCCCAGGTCATCTGCGAGATGCGCCACGTCGAGACCGGCGAACCGTACTGGTTCGATCCGCGCGGCATCCTCGCCGCGGTCGTGCGCCGCTGCCACGAGGCCGGCATCCATCCGGTCGTCGCCTGCGAACTGGAGTTCTATCTGGTCGACCCGCGACGCACTGCCGACGGGCGGATCGCGCTCGCCGCCAGCGCGCCGAACACCGACCCGCCGCGCCGCGCGGCGAATCTGTCGATGGATGCGGTCGAATTGAACGCACTCTTCTTGAACCGTGTCGAGACCTCGGCGGCGACACAGGCGGTGCCGGTCTGCGGCGCGGTTGCCGAATACGGCATCGGTCAGTTCGAGGTGAACCTTCGCCACGTCGCCGATCCGCTGCTCGCGGCCGACCATGCCGTGCTCCTGAAGCGCATCGTCAAGGGCGTCGCCCGGTCGATGGACATGCAGGCAACCTTCATGGCCAAGCCGTTCATCAATCAGCCGGGAAGCGGCCTGCACGTGCACGTCAGCGTCGCCGACGAACAAGGCCGGAATCGCTTCGGCGGTCCGGGAGGCGAGGCCACGCTGCGAAACGCCATCGCCGGCCTGCAGGCCTTGATGTACGACTCGATCGGCATCTGCGCGCCGAATCTGAATTCCTACCGCCGCCACCTCGGGCCCTTCGTGCCGAGGAACTGCGACTGGGGTTACAACAACCGCAGCGTCGCCTTTCGCATCCCGGCGGCCAAGGGCGAAGGTCGGCGCGTCGAGCACCGGGTCGCCGGCGCCGACGCAAGCCCCCACCTCGTCATGGCGAGCATCCTGGCGGGGATCCTGCACGGCATCGAACAGCGCCTGGAGCCGAGCGCCCCGGCCGAGGGACGCGCCGAGGGTGCCGCCAACGGCGGCTTCCCGGACGGCTTGTTCGACGCCCTCGAGCGCATGCGCAACTCGACGCTGCTGGCCCGCTACCTGCCGCGCCGGTTTCTAGAGGCGTTCCACGAACTCAAGCGCAAGGAATACGCCGCGGTGATGCAGGAAATCGTTCCGGTCGAATATGATTTCTACCTTTGAGACGGCGGTTGCACGTGCCGGCATGGTCGCACTCGACACTGGGGGATGAATGAGTGACAAACTGAAGGCCAACTCGCTCTCGTTCTTCGAGTCGATCATCATGGGGGTCGCCGGCAGCGCCCCGGGGTTCTCCATCGCGGTCGCCATATCGAGCCTGTTGATGACGGCCGGCATGGTCTCGCCGAACGCCGTGCTGGTGTTCGCATTGCCGATGCTCGGCATCGCACTCGCCTACAAGGGGCTGAACAAGAGAATCGCGAATGCCGGCGCGGCCTATGAATGGACCAAGATCGGATTCGGCAAGTTCTTCGGCTACTTCTCCGGCTGGGCGCTGTTGATCGCCTCCATGGTCTTCATGGTCACGGGCAGCGTGCCGCTCGGCACCGCGACCATCGACCTGTTCGATCCCTCGCTCGCCGACAAGGTGATGTTGACGACCAGCATCGGCGCGGTCTGGTTCGTGTTGATCGGCTGGGTGCTCATCTCGGGAATCGAGATCACGAGCAAGGTCCAGGTCGTCATGAGCTCGATCGAACTGCTGATACTTTTCGGCATCTCGGTCGCCGCGTTCCTGCGTACCAGCCTCGGGCATGCGGTCACACCCTTTTCCTGGTCGTGGTTCGGCTTCCATTACACGCGCGCGACCTTCGCCTCATCGGCGCTGATCGTCGTCTTTCTTTACTGGGGTTGGGACGTCACGGCCAACCTCGCGGAGGAGACGCGCAACGACCGGCCGAACGCGGCCGGCACCGGCGGCTTCCTCAGCGTATTCGTCACGATCGCCTCGTTCGCCGCCTTCACGGTCGCGACCTTGATGATGTTCACGCTGCACGATGCAACCGGCTTCTCCGACAACCTGATCTATCACGTCGCGATCGCGGCCGGTCTCGGCCGGATCGGCGGTTACGCGGCGGCGCTCGCGCTGATCCTCTCGAGCATCGCCACGCTCGAAACGACCATGTTGCAGTTCTCCAGAACGCTGTTCGCGATGGGCCGGGACCGGGCGCTGCCGGCCTATTTCGGCGAGGTGCACGAGCGCACAGTCACACCGGTACGCACGATGTACCTGCTGCTCGCGATCGGGCTGGTGATGATCTTTTCCTCGAGCTTCATGCCCTCGATCGCGACGATCCTCGCCGACTCGGTCAATGCCATCGCGGTGCAGGTCTCCTACTACTACGGCCTCGCCGGCCTCGTCTGTGCGTGGCTGTACCGGGACAGCTACCGCGATTCGCTGACCACTTTCCTGCAGTACGCGGTCGCACCCGCGCTGAGCGCGGTCGCACTGATCGCGATCGGCATCTACGCGATCACGACCTTCAACACCACCACCAAAATCGTCGGCATCGGCGGACTGATCGCCGGGATCATCTTTTACCGCCCGCACGGATACCGCCGGCCGGCCGGCTCAAAATAGCGAGGTATCGGCCTCGTTGACGCACGCCGCGCCGTTGCCGACGATGGCCGCCAGCGAGGCCGCTTTCGGCTGGATCTGATCGCGATAGAAGCGCGCCTGCTGGCACTTGCCGGCGTAGAAGTCCGGATCATCCTTCAGCCGACGGGCGGCCTCAACGTGTGCCTTTGCCATGCGCCAGGCACCGAACACCGTCCCGCACAGTTCCAGGTACGGCACAGCCACCGCCAGCGCGCCCGCGGGTCCGCCGCCCCCGATCCGCAGCAGCGCCGCGGTCGCCTCGCGCAAGGTGGATACCGCGGCCGCGGCCGCCTCGCAGCTGCGCCGCGCCTGCGGGTCCGGCGACTGCGCCGAGCCGAGATCCTCGCCGACATGATCGAGAAAGGCGAACATCGCGGCACCGGCGTCACGACCGATCTTGCGACCGACCAGGTCGCCGGCCTGAATGCCGGTCGTGCCCTCGTAAATCGTCGTGATGCGCGCATCGCGCAGATGCTGTGCGGCGCCGGTCTCCTCGATGAATCCCATCCCGCCGTGCACCTGGATGCCGAGCGAGGTCGAGCGGATTCCGCGCTCGGTCGACCATGCTTTGATGATCGGTATCAACAGATCGGCGCGCGAGCGCGCCACCTCGCGCTCCCCGGCGTCGCGCGCATGGGCCGCCAGATCGAGCTGCAACGCGCCGTAGAGCGCAATCGCGCGGGCGGCGTCGGTGTGGGCCTTGATCGACATCAGCATGCGCCGCACATCGGCGTGCTCGACGATCGAGGACGCCTTACCCTGAACACGCTGGCGGGCCCAGTCGAGCGCCTGCTGGTAGGCGCGTTCGCCGAGCGCGTACCCCTCGAGCCCGACCGTGAGGCGCGCCGCGTTCATCATGATGAACATGTATTCGAGACCACGATTCGGTTCGCCGACGAGGTAACCGACGGCGCCGCCCGCATCGCCGTACGCGAGCACGCAGGTCGGGCTCGCGTGTATGCCGAGCTTGTGTTCGATCGAAACGCAGCGCACGTCGTTGCGCGCGCCGAGGCTGCCGTCGTCCAGGACATGCACCTTCGGGACGATGAACATCGATATGCCCCGCGTTCCCGGCGCGGCCCCCTCGATGCGCGCGAGCACGAGATGGATGATGTTCGAGGTATAGTCGTGATCGCCGTAGGTGATGAAGATCTTCTGACCGAAGATCCGGTACGCCCCGCCGTCCGGCACCGCGCGCGTGCGGATCGCACCGAGATCGGAACCGGCCTGCGGCTCGGTGAGATTCATCGTTCCGGTCCACTCGCCGCTGATCATCCGCGGCAGATACCGTTTCTGCTGCTCGCCGGAGCCGCAGTGGCGGATCGCCTCGACCGCGCCGCGCGTGAGCATCGGGCAGAGCTTGAAGGCGAGATTCGCGGAGGACCAGAATTCCTCGACCGCGGTGCAGAGCACCGTCGGCGCGCCCATGCCGCCGTGCTCGGTCGGACCGCCGAGCCTCGTCCAACCCGCATCGACGAAGCGCCGGAAGGCATCCTTGAAGGACGCCGGCATCCGCACGCCCTCGGGCGTCCATTGCGCGCCGGCGCGATCGCCGTCCGCATTGATGGGAGCCAGCACTTGTTCGGCGAAGCGGGCGGCTTGTTCGAGGACGTCGTCGGCGAATTCCGCCGAGTAGTCCTCGAGGCCCGGCAGACCGTACAAACGCGCGTCGCACGTCAACTCGTGCAACGCGAACCGCACTTCCCTCAGCGGTGCACGGTACATCGGCTCTCGCACCTCCGGCCCAGGAACCCCAGCATTTTAACATCGAACCCGGGACACGAGAGCGTCTTCAGCCCCCCGCCCGCCGCCACCACCAGACCCCGTCCGCATCGCGATCGCGGCTCGCCCGGCCGGCTTTGACCAGCCGGTTCAGGTGCGCGACCGCCTCACCGGTCGCCATGCCGAGCACCGAAGCGCCGATCGGTCGCGTGAACAGCGCGCCGAACACGTCCACCGCCCGTCGCGGCTCGTCGAGGACTTGTTCGAGACGCGCCAAGCCTTCGCGATGCAGTGCCTCCAATTGATCGATGCGCGCGTGCAGGCCCTTGAATGGGCTGTTATGCGCGGGCAACACCAGCACATCATCGGGAATCCGCGCCTTGAGCATCGCCAGCGATTGCTGCCAGTCCGCGAGCGGGTCGGCGTCCGGTTCCGTCGGATAGACCGACACGTTCGAGGATATCCGCGGCAGCACCTGGTCGCCCGAGATCAGCAGCTTCAGCGTCGGACAATACAGGCAGGCATGTTCGGGCGAATGGCCGTTGCCGACCACGACGATCCACTCGCGTCCGTCGATCGACAGCGATTCGCCGTCGCTGATGCGCCGGTAGGAGGCCGGCAAGGGATGGATCATCTGGCCGAAGGCGCCGAACTTCTCGACATAGCGTGCAAGTTCCGCCGCCCCCCAGCCGGCACTGCGATAGAACTCGACGCCGTCCGGCGGCGCCGTCCGCCCGGTGTCGGCGGCCATCAACCGGCAGGTCAGGTACTCCAGGCGCGTCATCCACAGGCGCGTCGAGAAGCGCTCCGTCAGCCATCCGGCGAGTCCGCAATGATCCGGGTGCATGTGGGTCACGAGCACCCGCGCCACCGCACGATCGCCGAGCGCGCCGGCGAGCGCCGCACTCCAGGCCTCGGTCGCCGCCGGCAGATTCAAGCCCGTGTCGACGATCGTCCAGCCCGGCCCGTCGGCGATCGCCCAGACGTTGATCCACGGCAACGCCATGAACAGCGGCATTCGCAGCCACAGCACACCCGGCGCGACCGTCACGGTCGAACCGTCGCCGGTGCCCGGTTCGATCGAGAACGGGTATTGAAGCGGCTCGGCCGTCACGCCGCCCTCCGCGGGCGGCGCGCGAGCCGCGATTCCCGGTCGATCGATTTCACCGCATTTCTCCGCAATTCCGCGCGATTCCGCGCAAGCTGCGCGTTCACTGCGAACATGTTATCAGAACACGCCGGCGACACTCAGGTGCCGCAAAACGTGCGCAGCACGCGCTCCTGCGGCAAGGGCGGGCGCATATACTCTTGATCCGCGGCACCACCCTCGAACGGGCGAGACAGAGCGATCGCCAAGCCGGTGAAAACGGACAGGTCGTCCCGCGAAACCGCCGCCTCGATCGCACGCTCGATCTGGTGGTTGCGCGGTATGAGCGCCGGATTCACACGCCGCATCGCCGCCGCGCGCTGCCGGGCAACGGTCGGTTCGGCCGCGAGACGCGCGCGCCAGGTCGATGCCCAGCGATCGAACTGCGGGGCGCGCGCGAATAAGGCGCGCGCCCGCGCATCCCCGCCCGCCTCATCCGCGAGGTCGCAAAGCGCCCGAAAGGAAAGCGTGAAATCCAGCTCATAGCGGTGCAACAGCCCGAGCCAATCGTTGACGAGTAGTGCATCCTCTTGCCGGTCGGTCGAGAAGCCGAGTTTGCGACGCATGCCATCGAGCCAGCAGACCTCGAAGCGGGGTGTGAAATCCGCAAGCGCCTCGTTCGCGAGTTCCACGGCAGTTTCCGGGCGTGGATCGATGAGCGGCAGCAGACTCTCGGCGAAGCGCGCCAGGTTCCACGTCATGATCTGCGGCTGGTTCGCGTATGCGTAGCGGCCGAGACGATCGATCGAACTGAAAACCGCGGCCGGATCATAATGGTCGAGAAACGCACAAGGTCCGTAATCGATCGTTTCGCCGCAAACGCTCGTATTGTCCGTGTTCATCACCCCGTGCACGAAGCCGACGTGCATCCAGCGCGCCACCAGCATCGCCTGCCGATCGATCACCGCCTGAAGCAATGCAAGCGGCGGCCGCGTCGCCTCGCGCGCCTGCGCAAAGTGGCGCCCCATCACGTGCTCGGCGAGCAGACCGAGTCCTTCGACATCGCCGCGCGCGGCGAAGAACTCGAATGTGCCGACGCGCACATGACTGGCCGCGACGCGCGTCAGGATCGCACCCGGCAGCGGCTGGTCGCGGATCACGATCTCGCCGCTTGCGACCGCGGCGAGCGCGCGCGTCGTCGGGATGCCGAACGCATGCATCGCCTCGCTCACCAGGTATTCGCGCAACACCGGACCGAGCGCCGCACGGCCATCGCCCCCGCGCGAGAAAGGCGTCGGCCCGCTGCCCTTCAGCTGGATCTCCCGGTACTGGCCCGCACGGTCGCGCACCTCGCCTAGCAGCACCGCCCGGCCGTCGCCGAGTTGCGGCACGAAATGCCCGAACTGGTGTCCCGCGTAGGCGGCCGCGATCGATTCACAGCCCGGCGCGAGCGCATTGCCGGCGAACAGCGCGCCGAGCGTCTCCTCGTCGGCGCCCTCGAGGTCCATACCAAGCTCGACGGCGAGCGGGCGGTTGAAGGCGAGCAGCCGCGGGCTTGCGACCGGTTGGGGAACGACACGCGCAAAAAAACGCTCCGGCATGCGGGAATAGCCACTCCCGAACAACGGCTGGGAGCGGTCGGCGAGGACTTGGTCGGTGGCGTCGGTCATGGGCTTTGCGCGGATCCTACGGGCGGACAGCCCGCGCCCGCAAGCAGCCGACCCGGAATGTCGCCTAGGGCAATAGGTTAATTTCACTATTGCGCAAATAATAAATAATATTTAGAGTCGTTCCCCTGAACCCGATAGGAGCCAACGTGATGCCCGCCAAGCCGAACAGCATCGAGGCCCTGGAGCGCTCGGCCGGACAGGCGGCCGGATTTCTGCGCACCCTCGCCCACGCGGGGCGGCTGCGCATCGTCTGCGCCCTGATGGACGGCGAGTTGTCGGCGAGCGGACTCGCGCGTCATGCCGGGCTCGCCGCCCCGGCGCTGTCGCAGCAGGCGATGATCTTGGAGTCCTCGGGACTGATCGCGCGTCGCCGGGACGGCCGTTCCGTGATGTACCGGCTGTCCTCGGAGAGGGCGCGAGACCTCGCCATGCTCTTGTACCGGATGTTCTGCGATACACCCCCGACCAAAGGAGTCAGAAGATAGCCATGCATCCCTATCCGCATCGTTACGAAGTCGCCGCCACGGGCGCCGCCACCGGCATGGTCGCCGTGAGCGCCGAGACACTGCCGTCACTCGAGACCGCCGCGCCCCCGGAATTCGACGGCCCCGGCGGCGTCTGGTCGCCCGAATCGCTGCTGGTCGCCGCGGTCGCGAATTGTTTCATCCTGACGTTTCGCTCGATCGCCCGCGCGGCACACTTCGAGTGGACCGAACTGCGTTGCGAGGTGCACGGCGTGCTCGAACGCGCGGGCGGCGTCACCCAGTTCACGAGTTTCACCTCGCACGCGCGGCTCACCGCGCCACCCGGCGTCGACCGGCCGAAGGGGCTGGAACTGCTCGAGCGGGCCGAGAAGCTGTGCCTCGTCGCCAACTCACTGCGCGGCGAGCGTCACCTCGAGTCCGAGATCATCGAGTCCGCGGCGTGAATACGGGCATGCGGGCATTCGGGCATGCGGGCGATCGGCGGCTACGCGCTCATCGGCTTCGCGATCGCGGTGTTCGCGACGCGATACCTG